>VGMB01000059.1 GCA_016866585.1 Chlamydiota bacterium | reverse complement strand
AGTTGATCTCGGATTTTGAATTTACCATCTCTATCTTCACTTTTGACTTTCGTCTCATCTCTTAAAACATGACAGTCTCCAGCTGATGTATAAGCTATAGAAGGCTTCGCTTGAAACCTTTTCTTTTGCACTTCTGTAATTACAACCGTGGGATCTGTAGTCGCAGCTGCTGGTCCTCCTGATGTAAATTCACCCCCTACAGCATAAACGGATTCATCCTCATCTCCTGAAACCATAGATAGATCATCGCTTGAATCACCAACTGATCGGTCACCTGCTACAAGGCTTGATCCGGGACCAGAATTGTGTTTACGCACAGTATCCACAGCATCTTTCGTACGCGTATTTGCAGCAGGATACATCCAATTTCTAAAACTTGTTTGAAGACTATCAACACGACTCATTAGTGCACTAAAAATTTTACCCCCAACAGAATCTACTTTAACATCACCAACTGACAAATCACTAGATGTTGAACTCCACTCTTCAGACAATACACCACTTTCACTATCAGAATATACACTATCAGAATATACACTATTAGTATCTGAGCTCACAGACCTAGACGAAGATGTGGACATACAAACCTACTGTTTAAAAATTCTACTACCACTATTATACGACATTTTAATTAAGATTTGATAAAGAAGATTTAGAACTGTAGATCACAAATAACTTATAAACAGACACTTATTATTAATTGAATGAAAAAAAATTTTCGTATTATAATACACTTAAAACCAACATATTAGAAATGATTTATTTGAAACAAAAAACACAAAGACTACTTACATACACAACCTATTAATAATAAGAAATTTAAATTTAAATCACATTGCAAGCGATTTACTTTCAGTAGATTAGACTCGCAAAAGAAAACTAAAAATTCATAATAATTTAAAAATAATGTACAATGCGCATGCTAATAAATTTAAAATCCAAGAAGAACTATGTTCGCACCCGCCAATTTTTACAGGTATGACTACGGACACCTTAATGAGGTGTGGGGAAATACCATTTCAACAAAGAATTTCCCCTTCGAAGAGGCAACATCCCTCAAAGTGGGATCTGTTTGGAAAAAGATCTTTGATAAATGGATTGAAAATGCAGCGCCCATAGTATTTGGGGATGTGGAGCAAGGCCACACCGTCATAGGCTCTGGGCAATGGATAACTAAAGACCTATTCTTAACATGCGCCCACAACCTAGATCTTATTGATGAGTCATTTGATATTATTTCTCATAGAGGTGTCTCAATTACGGTAGAAGTAGATAAAGGATACATCAACAGACTTAAAGACTTTGCTATCTTTACAATACAAGCGCCAAGTCATATTAAGGAATTTCCTGCATTCGCACCGAACTCTAACCACTTATCACAACACGGCATGATCCACTTTTCTTCCGGGTCGATAAAACCCCACGTAACCTCCGGAAATCCAGATGCAACAGCACATGAGATGATAGATGGAATTAGCCATATTGACGGAGGAGCAAGATCATCTGGAGCCTGTGTATTCAATGATCTTGGGCAGATCACACACCTTCATAGGGGAAGAAAAAAAGAATTTGAAGGTTTGAGAGGTCATTTACCTATCCAAGAAATATTACAAGACTACCAAGAACATCTAGACGGAATTGATACTAATCCTGATATTTTTTCAACACACATAGCTTTTGATGAGATCCCTGAGCATTATTTTTTTGACTGCTTAGTTCATACAAGCTCTGATATTGTGAAAAAACAGGAGTTCTCAACAAAGGTATTTAACGCAGCGCGAGATCTTATTTTTGATGTTATCAACAACAAATTTTTAGATTTCTACTCCAAAGCACAAACAGCTTCAAAAACAATATATCGATATCAATCAAAAGATCCTGTTCTTTCTTCTATCCGCCTAGACATACAAAAGCCGCCAGTGGGATATATAAACATACACATACAGTGTGAAGAGACAAGCATCGCAGGTATTTTATTATCTAAAGAGCTTTCCTATTTTAATCAGTCACAACAAAAAATGATCAAATCATTTGTTAATTTTTCCTTAGGAAAACTTCTCGACTGTCTATATGCGGCGGAACATAAAGTCAAGACTAGCAACCATAATGTTTTACTCGCAAGAATCGATCCTAAAAAATAAAAAAAGATCCCTGAGATGATTCAGGGATCTTTTTTAAAAACATCTTTTTTGTAAAAGATCTGACAGCTCTAAACCTGTACGTTTCATTTTTTTTCGCGTATCTTCAATGACACCCCATTGTTGATCGGTAAAAAAATTAGGATTCTCACCGACCATAAGAATCTCTTCTTCAGAAAGACCTGTTTGAGATCTTAACTTTTTCATCTCCTCAACAACTAAAGCGTAAAACTCCCCCAAAATCCACAATGACTCATTTTTTTGCTCTTCATTTCCTGTATCAAGAGACTCTTTTATCAACATAAAAAGATGCAAATATGTTTTTAACATCTCTTTCAAGTCTACAGGTTGATCCGACTCAACTCTTTTTAAAAACTGCAAAACTTTTCTATATTGATCCTTGACTCTGAACGACTCTGACTGAATATCCATTTTTCCCTCCCTGAAGCTCATAACTTCTTTGTATACGAAGTAAAGTTATTTTTTAAACATATCTAAAAAAAAATCAGAAAATTTCCTGGGAAAGTAATAGAGAATTAAAACTAAAAAGACTATCATAGCTCCCTTTCACATATGAGGCATTAAGTGGAACTAAAAATATTTATCGACCGTTTAAAAGAAGGAAGTATAGAAAAATTTTCTCATGAGATTTCTCCTGCTGTGCTCAGCATCGAGGAAGAAAATCTTTCATTCCCAACGCCGATAAAATTGCAAGGTGAAGCATACCTTGCAGCAGATCATTTGATCATTAAGATCCAAATCCATGCCAAGGCCAAAATACCTTGCAGCATATGCAATGAACCTACAGAAGTAGATATAAATATTCCCAACTTCTATCATACAGAACCTGTGGAAGATATTTCTGGATCTATATTTGATTATACTGAGATTGTAAGAGAAGATATTTTACTAGAAATACCTCAATTTTGTGAGTGCAATGGCAAATGTCCTGAGCGCGAAACAGTGAAAAAATATTTAAAAAACAGCGAAAAAAAAGAAAAAGCAAGCGTCTCAACACCTATGCATTTTCCTTTTGCTGAGCTGTAAAAGATTAAAAAAATACTTCAAGCTTTTACCAAACATTTCTTTATCTTTAAAAAAAAGTGGTTATTAGGTATAAGCTTACGCAAAATTCAAGGAGTTTATTATGGCAGTACCACGTAACCGTACTTCTAACGCAAGAAAAAATTCTCGCAGATCACACCATGCGAAGAAACCAAAGAACCTTCAATCTTGCTCAAACTGTGGAAATCCCAGAATTTCTCATAGAATATGCCCACATTGTGGTTTCTATGATGGACGTTCAGTAGTAAATGCGAAATCTGAGTAATCAAAATAAACCAAGTGAATTTTTACCTAGAATAGGTATAGATCTTCTTGGCAGTGATATCTCTTTTTCAAAACTAATAGACACAGTTTTGCTTGCCCACGAAAAACTCAGCCATCGCGCTGAGTTTCTCATTTTTACAACAAAAGATCTTGTCCCTGAAAATTTCCCAAGTACTATAAAAGTCATTCTCGTTGATGAGTGCATCAACATGGACGACAGTCCCCTTACTGTCCTTAGAAAGAAAAAAAACTCTTCTATTGGCAAAGGTATACGTATGATGAAAGAAGATCTTATTGATGTGTTTATCTCATCGGGAAATTCTGGCGCTATAGTTGCAGCAGCAAAAACAATTTTAAAAACAATTAAAGGGATCAATAAAGTTGCTTTTATGACCCTTATACCTGCCAAGGATAAAAGGGTTGCCGTGCTTGATGTAGGAGCAAATGTCAAACATAAACCTCAAGATATGCTCCAATTTGCCCATATGGGCATAGCCTACCAAAAAACACTCGGCATTAGAGAACCGACTGTTGGCCTGTTGAACATTGGCTCTGAGGCAATCAAAGGCACTCCTGAACATCGAGCAGCGCACCTGATGCTGCAGAAACTAAACAACAACACACCTCATAAAGTATTTATTGGAAATATTGAAGGACGTGATGTTTTTCAAGGGCCTGTTGACGTGCTGGTCACAGATGGCTTTACAGGCAATGTTTTTTTAAAAACGTCTGAAGGAATGGCCTCTTTTCTTTTAGACCAAATATACACAGAAATGAAACACTCTTCTTTATGTACTCCGAAGCTGCTCGAGGCGCTTGCTGATTACGAAAAGAAGCTAGATTACTCGGAATATCCAGGAGCAATCCTTTGTGGTGTGAAAGGTCTAGTTATCAAGTTTCACGGCTCGAGCCACCCAAAAGCTTTACTAAAATCTATAGAAGCTGCTATTCAACTCTATGAACAAGACTTTATAGAAAAAATATCAACAGAACTATTTCGATAACACTCAATAAACTCAAAATTTCCTGATATTTTCTTTCTATTTTTTATGGAAAAAGAACAGATATTTACCTAATATGGTACTTCCAACTACTATAGCGATTAAAAAATAATATTTACACGGTAATCTAATGCACGAAATCTTACTAAACATCGAATCGAAAGAAACACGCTACGCTGTACTAAAAAACGGCGTATTGCAAGATCTGATCGTCGAAAGAAAAAAAAATAGGCAGCTTGCCGGCAATATTTACAGAGGGAGAGTAACGAACATCCTTCACAACATCCAATCGGCATTCATCGACATCAACGAGGGAGAAAACGGTTTCATTCACATATCAGACATCTTAGAAAACACACAAAAATTCCAAGAGCGTTTTGAAATGGACTTCGAATGGGAGCAAGATAGCTCATCACAAAAAAGCAAAGAGACCGACATTGCAAAGATCATGAAGATCGACCAACCTGTATTGGTACAAGTTATTAAAGAACCAATAGGCACTAAGGGAGCGCGGCTCACCTCGAACATCTCTATAGCAGGCAGATATTTGGTGCTTCTACCAAATACACCGCACCGTGGTGTATCTAGAAAGATCGAAGACTCCGCAAGCAGGGACAGGCTTAAGAAATTGATACGTGCCTTTGAAATGCCTAAAGACATGGGGCTTATCTGTAGGACAGCAAGCGTAAATGCAACTACAGAAATGCTTGTTCAAGAAGCTACAGACCTCCTTAACACATGGCAGGACATCGTAGACAACTTTCAAAAGTCTAATAAACCCATATGTCTTTTTGAAGAAACAGATCTCATAAAAAGAGCAGTAATCAACGCTGTTGATAAGAAGTATGACAGACTTTTAGTTGATGACTACGCCACATACCAGCAATGTAAAAGACTCTACGAAAAATACAATAATGAGCATCCATTAAAAATAGAGCTATATCGTGACAAGTCGCCGATGTTTGAAAGGTTCAATGTCGAAAGAGAAATTGAAAGAGCACTGAAAAGAAAGATATGGCTGCCAAGTGGAGGATACCTTTTCTTTGATAAGACAGAAGCGATGTACACCATCGATGTCAATTCAGGAAGAAGCACATCACAAAGCAATGCAAAAGACGTAGAAGAAACTCTTGTTCATATCAACATGGAAGCTGCGGAAGAGATTGCTAGACAGCTAAGAATACGCAATCTTGGAGGTCTTGTTGTATGCGATTTCATCGATATGCGTTCGAGAAAAAATCAACGAAGAGTCCTTGATAGATTGAAAGAAGCTATGAAAGATGATTCTGCAAAGTGCACGATCCTTGGAATGAGCGAATTCGGTCTAGTAGAAATGACAAGACAAAGAAGCAGAGAGTCTCTAATGCAAACAATGTTCACAAGTTGTCCATACTGTATGGGCAGCGGTCAAATCAAGACACATGAGAGCATATCAATTGAAATGGAACGCGTGCTTAAAAAACTTGTTTGCCAACATCAACATTTTGGTTTAGAGGTCACCTCCCATCCAGACTTGGATCACTACTTAGGCCATCAGGATAAAGACCACTTTAAAAAACTTGCTGACAAGTGGAATGCGACATTGAAATTCACAACAGATGACAACATGCATCTTAACGACTTTGCATTTTACTCAACAATTAATGGTAAAAAAATAGAAGTATAAAAAGAAAATGACGTTTCAACAAAAACTTAAAGAATATGTAAGCAACGGGAAAATTCCTGGTAAGTATGGCTATATAATTGATGAGCTATATCAAAGCTATATCGATGCGCTACAAGGGCAAGACATCCAAGCTATGGGAATAGACCCTATATTTGAGACCTTTATTAATCTTGTAGCAGCACAAGTGGAAAATCCTTTTCAATTTGCTCCTTATCATCAGCAAATTCTTGAGCCTTTTAACTACTACCAGTATGGGCTTGAATTCATACGCCCCCTAGTTGATATGAAGCTTTCCTCATTGCGTGGTGAAAAAAACGTTCTTGAAATTCAAAAATTGCTAAAAGAAAAACACAACGTCATACTTCTTGCTAATCATCAAATCGAAGCAGACCCTCAGGCTATTAGTCTGCTTTTAGAAAAAGACTTTCCGTCTTTAGGCAGAGAAATGATATTTGTGGCAGGAGAAAGGGTTCTTACAGATCCCCTTGCATCTCCTATCAGTATGGGAAGAAATTTACTGTGTATATATTCCAAGCGATATATAGACCATCCTCCAGAGCTCAAGGAAAAAAAACAGCTCCACAACAAAAAAACTATGGAGCTCATGAGTGATCTTTTGGCTGAAGGAGGCAAATGTATTTACGTGGCGCCAAGTGGCGGCAGAGACCGTCCTAATGACATGGGCGTAGTAGAGGTGGCACCGTTTGATCCTCAAAGCATAGAGATGTTCTATTTGATGACAAAGAAAGCAAAACAACCTACACACTTTTACCCTCTAAGCCTTGCAACCTTTGATCTTCTACCTCCTCCAAAAACAATACAAGTAGAGCTTGGCGAGGTTAGAAAAGCTAAAAGAACAGGTATCCACGCATGTTTTGGTAACCCCATAAACATGGAAAACTATCCAGGAAGCACCGCAACGGACAAGCATGCCAGGAGACAGGCTAGAGCTGATTTTATCTGCTCACTGGTAAAAAAAGAATATTCTAAATTTCCACCCTCAGGAGCAAGGTAATGAAGATGAGCAAGCTACTGTATTCTCTTCTAGTTTTATCAACGCTAAGTGTTGAACCGGCATTCACGCAACAGGAAAATGCGACCTATAAAATGGTCAACGATAAAGCAAACATACAAATACTCACACCTGCCCTGGAAAAGAGGCAAATAGCAAAAATGGTGCTCAATAATGGCATGAACGTGTACCTAGTATCCGACCCAGGAGTAGATCAATCTGCCTCAGCAGTAAGTGTTAAGGCTGGAGCATGGCAGGATCCTAAGGAGTACCCTGGTATGGCACACTTCCTTGAGCATATGCTGTTCATGGGTACAGGAGCCTATCCTGACGAGTCAGAGTACATGCAGTTTATAGGAGATAATGGCGGCAAAGTTAATGCATTTACAGCATCGGATCGTACTGTCTACATGTTCTCTGTAAACAATGAAGCTTTCGATGGAGCTTTAGATAGATTTTCTCACTTCTTTATCGATCCCTTATTCTCCACATCATCAATAAATAGAGAACTTCATGCAGTAGATCAAGAACACGCGAAAAACATACAAAACGATATGTGGCGCGAGTATATGATCTTCAAGGAAACTGGAAATAAAGAACACCCTAATGCAAAATTCAGTACTGGTAACGCGCAGACATTATCCGGCATACCACAATCTGCGCTCAAAGACTGGTATACCACGCACTACAGCGCTGATCAGATGAACCTGGTTTTAATATCCCCGCTTCCAATAGAAACTTTAAAAGAATTGGCCTCTGAGAAGTTTTCAAAAGTACAAAAACGTGCTGTTGATAACACACTTTCAGAATTGCCTATGTGTTCTGAAGAACAAAAAGGTCATATCATTTACATCAACCCTGTAAAAGACCTTCGCATCGCATCGATAGTATGGGAACTACCAAAAAACTTTTCATCCGTTGATGAAAAGTGGTCTGCAGACCTTGTTGCGTTTGTCTTAAACCAAGAAAGCGACAACAGTCTCATCAAAGAACTCAAAAATGAAAAAATAGCAGAAGGCTTAAGAGCTTACTGCGATAGATACTCTCATGACAATGTACTTTTTGTTATTGACATACAGCTCACAGAGCAAGGAATATCTCA
>VGMB01000058.1 GCA_016866585.1 Chlamydiota bacterium | reverse complement strand
GTTTAGATAAGCCGGATAACAGAATTTTACAGGCAGCATACGAGATACAAAAAACAGGTAAAAGAGTTGTTTTGGTTTCGAAAGACTTAGTTGTGCGTGTTAAGGCTGAAGCTATAGGGATAGAGGCTCAGGATTATGAGAATCTTAAAGAGTCTTACGATCAGATATATAAAGGCTATAGAAAACTCGAAGTTGAGAAACGTGATATAGATATGTTCTATAAGGATAATTTCTTGATGACAGATATCAAGGATTTTAAGCCTAATGAGTATTGTCTGTTATCATCTCCCGAGCAGTCTTCGGCGATATGCAAGTATAACCATCGTTCTGAGAGACTTGAACCTCTAATTAAGGTGTCGAGAGATATATGGGGTATACATCCGTTGAACTTAGAGCAAAAGTGTGCTTTGGATCTGCTTTTACGTGATGATATTAAACTAGTAACACTCATAGGTCAAGCCGGTACTGGGAAAACGCTCATAGCCTTAGCTTCAGCTATGAGAAAAGTTTTTGATGAGGGGCTGTATAGCAGAATTTTGGTAAGCCGACCTATTGTGCCCCTTGGTAAGGATATTGGCTATCTGCCTGGTACAAAAGAAGAAAAGCTCTATCATTGGATGCAGCCAATTTATGATAACTTAGAGTTTTTATGCCAGTCTACTAATGGTACAGGTAATGGTGCTGAGACTCAAAAGTGGATTATGGAAAGTAAGAAAATCGAAATGGAAGCTGTAACTTACATCAGGGGTAGAACACTACCTAAAATGTTCATTATTATAGATGAAGCTCAAAACTTAACTCCGCATGAAGTTAAGACGATAATTTCTAGGGCAGGTCAAGGAACGAAAGTTGTTTTAACTGGAGATCCAACCCAAATTGACAATCCTTATTTAGATAAGGATTCTAATGCTTTAACTTTCACAGTCAGCAAATTTCAGAAATATCCTATTTATGGACATATGCTGCTTGAAAAAACAGAAAGATCGGAATTGGCTGCTATTGCCGCTGATATTCTCTAAGTATCATGAAACGAGATCGCTTGTAGAAATAATTCGACAAGAGATCTCGTTTTTGCAGACGCTTAGTAAATCAGTTTATTCTCTTTATTTTCTAAAGAGGTTTAAATTTTATAGGTTTTGAGGTGTTGGTAGGTTTGTTCAGTTTTTTTGGGCGTATTAGTTTCCTTTCGATCGGTATAATGAAATTTATTTCATCTTTCGTGTTTTCGAGTATTTTATATTGGAAGTCACTATCGATAGGGACTCCTTCTTCCAGCAAAACTTTATTGGTTTCTAGAGAGAGTCTTTTCTTAAATTTTTCATCAGTCCAAGCTTTGCTAACTACTTTAGCCCAATTTTGCATTCCCTCTACATACTTTTTTGTGTCCATAGCATCTCTCATATAAGTTTTGTTTTTCTTAAAATAACACTGTTTATTTATGGCGAGCCTGCTTTGGCTGTTCTGGCAAAATTAGATATCTTGTATTGCTTTTTTCCTCGTATATTTTAGCATGCATATTTTCTGGAAGATCAAGTCCTTCTTCTTTTAAAATCAGGTCGGGGTTTTTGATTAGTCGTTGTTTGAAATGTTCATCCTTACGGGCTTTTTCAGCAATTTGAAGCCATTTTTTTTTGATTTCTTCTTGTTTTTTTGTATCCATGTGATCCTCGCTTAAAAGACGAACTTGGTTGATCTAACTATTAGGGTATAAATGAGCTAAAGTGAACTTAGCTATCATTCAAAAAAGCTACCTTTTTTAAGAATCTATCCATGTCAAAAGGTCTGTGCTATATAGCAATACGTTGAGAAGGGGATTTTTCTTGAGCTTCACTATTAACATTAACTTGATCTCTTATAATTATTTTTATAACAAAATGAGTAAAAAATCAATATATTTAATAATATATAATTTAATGTGCGATTTCTGTATTTTAAGATGAATTTCTGTTGGTTTTATTAAGTAAATGGTATGGATGTAAGAAGTTTTAGGGAAAAATGTTCGTTGGTGGTAAAATATTGCTGATTAATTTTTGCCTATACCTATGAAAAAAACAAACCATCAAAAAGAAATTAAGTACTATGGAATTCATGCTTGCTTGGCTATTGCTGACAAGCGACCCAAAGACATCATCAAGATTTATATCGACTCATCAAATATAAAAACCTTTAAAGAGGCTTTGAAATGGTGCTCTGATAATAAAAAAGCATATCATATTGTGACTAATGCTGATCTTGATAAGGTTAGTGGTTCTGTACATCATGAAGGTGTGTGTATCGTTGCTAAAGAAAGTGTTCCCATGGATGAAAGATCTTTTATAAAAACGATTGAATCTTCACAAAAGCAGATGTGTATATTGTACTTCGATGGTGTTCAAAATCCTCACAACATAGGTTCGATTATTAGAACATGCGCGCATTTTAACGTTCAGTATATATTAGGTTCTAAGGAGGATCTTCCCGCCCTTTCTCCTTCGGCATGCAGGATTGCCAAAGGTGGAGCTGAGATAGTGCAATTAGTAAAAGTAGAGAATCCCGTTCAATTTATGAAAATTCTTAAAAACAAGGGTTTTCATATAGTCAGCACTTCCTCGCACGTTAAAGACTCTCTTTATGATGTTAAATTGCCTTCAAGAATGGTGCTTGCTTTAGGTTCTGAGGCAAATGGTGTAAGCAAAGATATTCTTTCTTTTTCCTCAATGAAGGTGCAGATTCCAGGAAGTGGGCTTGTTGAGAGTTTGAATGTCTCGGTTGCAACTAGCTTGTTTTTAGGTGAGTTTTATAGACAGCATGTGAGGCAAGCATGCTAACGGGATATATGGCCCCTGAAGGTCTTGAGCATTTGATTGAAAAGCAGTTGACGAACATTGTAGATAAGATCGGACGGCTTTTTATTGCTGAAGGACCTACTCAAAACATTCTATTTGTTCAAAATATTTGGTATGATCTGAAAAAAATAGAATTTACATCGATAGGTGATGCGGCTAAACAACTTAAAACATTAGGAAAGCTTTGGTCGCTTTATCCAGTTTTGTCTGTAAGAAGAGCTTCTCTTATTGCGGACAAGTTGTCTTATTTTAAAAGTAAGTTGATCCCATTTCCCTCTAGCCTACCAACTTCTCCTCTGGGAGCATGGACCTTAAAAAATGAAAATATACTGTATGCAAGTGCCAAAACATCAAGCCCTTTTGCTCAGGGGGAGGTGTATTTCCAAGAGTCTAAAGAGCCTCCAAGCCGCGCTTATTTAAAGTTGTGGGAAGCTTTGACCCTTCTAGAAACAAGACCCTCTTTAAATCAAGTGTGTTTAGAAATTGGTGCATGTCCAGGTAGCTGGACATGGGCTCTTCAAAAAATGGCTAAAAAAGTTATTGCAGTGGACAGGGCTCCAATTGTTGATTCAATTTCAAATCTTGATGGTGTTGTTTTTTTGAAAAAAGATGCATTCAGTTTACTGCCTGAAGACTATAAGGATGTTGACTGGGTTTTTAGTGATGTGATTTGCTATCCTGAAAAACTGCTCGAATGGGTACTGAAGTGGTTGCAAGTCAATCCTAAATTAAATTTTGTCTGTACTTTGAAATTTCAAGGTTCTTGTGACTACAGGATAGTAGAAGAGTTCCTAAAAATTCCAAATTCTAAGATTTTTCATCTGTTTAATAATAAACACGAGCTAACTTGGGCTTTAGTTCATTAATTCTAAAGATTGACTGTTGATCTGCTCGTAAATATTTATTGAAAAATTCCCTTGTTTTTTTGGTAAATCAAATTAATTGGCTATAAATGGTCGATCAGATATAATTAGAAAAATTATCAAAATTATTTTCAAAATTCAGTTATGAATAATTGTGAGGAAGTCTTGAAAAAAAGTAATTTTAATTGGGGCCCGGCTCTTTTCCTTATAGGGTATCACATAGCTTTGTTAGTTATGCTTCCTATTTATCTTTTCAAAACATCTCCATCTGGACAACTATGGCTTAGTGCGTTTGTTCTGCTATATCTTACAGGACTTAGTATAACAGTAGGTTATCATCGTCTTTACTCTCATTTAACTTATAAAACAAGACCGGTTGTTGAGTTTTTGCTACTGTTTTTCGGAGCTATGGCTACGCAAGGTAGTGCTTTAAAGTGGTCATTTGAGCATAGAATCCATCATGCTTTTGTAGATACAGATTCTGATCCTTATTCTATAAAAAAAGGGTTTTGGTATGCCCATTTTCTATGGTTGTTTGAAAAGCAAAAACCAATTGAAAAAAGAGTAGTCGCAGACTTAATGAAAAATCGTATGTTGATGTTCCAAGATCGTTATTATGGAATCTGCATGATACTGACTAATGCTGCTGCTTGCCTTTTTGTCGGATGGCTTACAAATGATTATTTTGGAGCTTTTGTAATTGCTGGATTGTTTAGGCTTTTTCTCTTACATCACTTTACGTGGTTCATAAACTCTTTAGCTCACACTTGGGGTAAAAGAACGTATTGCCAAGAACTCTCTGCAGTCGATAACTATATAATAGCATTTTTGACTTTTGGTGAAGGCTATCACAATTATCACCACACTTTTGCTTATGATTATAGAAATGGTATTAAATGGTATCACTTTGATCCAAGTAAGTGGATAATTTGGTCTTTAAGTAAGATGGGACTTGCGTCTAAGCTTAAAAAAAATCAAAAACACTTTATTGATGAGAGAATATTGCTAGATAGAAAAAAAGTGTTGCTCGACTCTTTACAATCAACTTACTTTGAACAAAAAGAAGTTGTGAGAGAAAAAATAGAAGCTTTTTCCGAAAGAGCACAACAGAAATTAAAGCAACTTAAAGATCTTAGCGAAAAGTACCAGTCTAGTAAAAAAGCTAGGGAAGGTAGGGTTGTTCTAGCTCAGTTAAAAGCGCAGATCAAAAAAAGCAAAAAAGAATATAACGATGAGCTTGAAAATTTGATTGCATCTTCTAAAGATATAATCTCAGCAAGTGTAAAACCTAAACCAACTACTGCGCACTAATTTTATTTTAAAAAATCAACAGCAAAAGATGCGTAATTCTTTACGCATCTTTTGCTGTTGATTCAACTTCTTCAAGGGTGTTTATAACCTCTTTATCAGTTACCTGTGAGAAATCTTCGTAAAATTCTCCAAGTGATTGCAAATCTTGTTCTACATTTAGGCATACAAATTCATCTATCAATGTTTTTACTTCTTTAGAAGCTTCTAGAGAAGAGATTGGAACTGCAATTATAATTTTTTTAGGATTCTTACTTTTTAATATCTGAATAGCAAGCTTCATAGTAAGACCTGTAGCAAGACCATCATCTACTAGTATGACCGTATGACCTCTCAAATCAGGAGTACTTCGTCCTTTGAGATAAGGTTGCTGTCTTCTTTGGGCTTCTACTAATTTTTCTTTCTTAATTTTTTCGATGTATCCTTTTTCAAGGTTGTCAATTTCATAATTGTTTAGAATTATAGAGCCATCAGCAGAAATGGCACCTATAGCATATTCTGGGCTTGCCGGATGGCCAATTTTTTGAGTAATTATTAAGGAAAGTGGAGATTTTAAGACTAAAGCAATTTCTTTAGCTATGATTACCCCACCTCGGGGTAATGCTATTATAAATGGATTGTTATAGTTTTTCATTTTTAATACAGATGCAAGCTTTTGACCTGCATCTGTTCTATTTTTAAAAATCATTAGTGCTGCCTGTATTCTGAAAAAGATTTTAGTTTTTAATTAACATTTTCAAGTAATTAAAAGCAGCTAAGTTGCTAAATATCTAGATTTTCTTGTTTTCCCTCTTTTGTATTTATTTTAATAGGAGGGACTCTAAATAATTGCCTTTTTCTTTTTTCGTTTCATTCTTGGAAGATTCTCAAAATCTATAAGCTCGGCTAATGTTCTGTTACGTCTGGTATCGACGCCTAAACTTTCGGAAGAAATATTTGTAGTCTGTGCTGCTGCGGCCTGTGAAGAATAGACTTCAATATCGTTATCTTCGTTAGACTCTTCTTCTAGGTATCTAGTAATACCAATAGTTTCAATATTGCTCTTTATGTGAGATATATATGATTTTTTTTGAGATTTTGATAAAGTTGAAAAATATATTTCATCTTCAAAATCAGCAATCCTGCATACCCGTTGGTAGACCCTGCGATTGCTTTCTACTCGAATTCTACTCATAGTTAATGGATTATTTTCACCTCTAATTTTGCTGAGCATTTTTTCTTTTGTGATTTCAAATCTGCATATATGACACTTAAAACAATTTGTCGTTCTTTTCATCAAATTAATACATTCCGCGCATGCTGAATGCATGGGTGAAAAGACCCAGCGGATTCCAGATGAGTTAAAAGCTACCTGGTGAAAAACTTTACTTGATACCGTTTGTGTTTTTTCATCAGAAATGACAGGAACCTCTACATCTTTATATACACCCTGAAAATGGTCTTTGTTGATTACAGGACCATGTTGGCTTTCATCATATTCCTCTTTAGGGATTTGATGCAGTGAGAAAACATCTTTGTTTTCTGTTGCACATATAGAACATTCTCCGTTGTATACAAAAGCACTTTGTATCAAACGGTATGCCGTATATGTATAAGGATCAGATATATGAGTCATATACTCCTCCCTTCTGATTAAAAACTTTATTTTAAGATTGCATAAAGCTTCTATTTACGGCAAGTTGTGTACGCATGTCAACTAATTTTTGTGAAATAGCTCTCGAAAAGACATTAGTTAGATTTTAATCGTTAATGCGAGTGTTTATTTCTCCTTTTTGATAAAATTGATCCGAAATTTTTTAATGAGGAATTTTTTAATGTCTTTTAAAGATCTTGGATTAAATGAAATATTACTTAAATCCATCGCGGAAAAGGGATATGAAAGCCCTACGCCTGTACAAAGTCAATGCATACCTATGATAATTCAAGGCCATGATCTACTAGCAGAATCTCAAACTGGAACTGGTAAAACAGCAAGTTTTACACTTCCAATGTTACACATGCTTATAACCAGACCTTTGAAAGTTCCTGTAAAAAAAACGCGTGCACTTGTTCTTGCTCCAACTAGAGAACTTGCAGCGCAAATTGAAGACTCAGTAAAATCATATGGTAAATATACTGATTTGAAATCAGCTGTTGTTTTTGGTGGTGTTAACGTTTCCACTCAAATAAAACGTCTTAAACATGGATGTGATTTGCTAGTAGCAACACCTGGTAGACTTCTTGATTTGTTAGGTCAAAAAGCTGTTGATCTATCTGCTGTAGAGTTTTTGGTGCTAGATGAGGCCGATCGGATGCTTGATATGGGCTTTATTCACGACATCAAGAAAGTGTTATCTGCATTACCTAAGCAAAGACAAAATCTTCTTTTTTCTGCTACTTTTTCTCCAGAAATCAAAAAACTAGCAGATGGACTTTTAAATTCTCCTAAATGTGTACAAGTTACAAAACAAAATTCTGTTTGTGAAACAATAACTCACAGCATTCACCTAGTAGATCAGCCAAGCAAAAAAAAGATGCTAGCCTATATATTAAAGTCTCAAAATTTACAGCAAGTTCTGGTCTTTACACGCACAAAACATGGTGCAAATAAACTTTGTGAACAACTATGTAAGGATGGGATTAGCTCAGCCGCAATACATGGAAATAAAAGTCAGAATGCTAGAACAAAAGCTCTATCAGAATTTAAATCAGGAGCAATTAGAGTGCTTGTAGCAACTGATATTGCCGCAAGAGGTATTGATATAGATCAGCTTCCTTATGTCATCAATTACGAGCTACCTAATGTGCCGGAAGATTACGTTCATAGAATAGGTAGAACTGGTCGTGCCGGGCATGAAGGAAATGCAATTTCTTTAGTCAGTCAAGAGGAACTAGAGTACTTGAGGGATATAGAAAAATTATTAAAAAGAAAGCTCAATAAAGTGCAGTTACCAGGATTTGAGGCTAAATTTTCAGTGACAGAGTCTGATGATACTAATGGTAGTAAAGAGATTAAAGTTAACCCTAAGAGAATTTTTCAAAGAAAAAAGAAACCCAATCCTCATAAAAAAGTGCTTCATTCGGCTTTTCAAGGACATAAGCAGAATAAGCAGTATTAGTTTCTTATTCAGCCTGAATTTTCCAGCATTTATGAATCTTTTGATCATGGAAATCAATCGGTATGGTCTTTTGGCTAATATCGATTACTTTTAATTTCGAAAAGCACTCTGTATCGAATTTGAACTTTCTTGAATTCGTGCTAAAATAGATTGAGCCACCTGGTTCTAAAAGTTTTAAAGCTTTTTTTA
>VGMB01000057.1 GCA_016866585.1 Chlamydiota bacterium | reverse complement strand
CTTTAAAAAAGTTATGATTCCTCTTCTGTATGGAGCTTTTACAGGAAAAAGACAAGGTCCTCCTTTATATGATTCCGTAGACATCCTAGGAAAAGACAGATCTAGAGCTCGTCTTTTAAATGCAATCGAATTTCTTGGCGGAATATCCAATAAAAAAATGGATATCCTCACCAAGAGTTGGACAAAAAAAGATTGTAAAGAACTTATGATCTGATCATTAAAGAGCCTCTTCATTAAATGAAGGGGCGACTTCTTTTGATTGCTCCGAAATAATATAAGTCCTATTGTATCCTCCTTGAACACAGGAGGATACGATTGTGCAAAGTAAAAATGTTATTAAAAGAACTTCTTTCATCGTAATAATCTTAATTTCTGATATAATAGTTTGAACTTATATTTACCTTTTTTCATAGCATCTGTCTATGTATTTTTTCAAAAACCAATCAAGTGTTATAATGTACTCGAAACAAAATCCATTCAAAGCAAAAATTTCATCTAAGCAACTTCTAGTAAAAGATGGCTCATCAAAGCAAACATATCACCTAGCTTTAGATATAACCGGCTCTGATCTAAAGTATAAGCCCGGGGATTCCATAGCAATATTTCCTAAAAATAATCCCCTTTTAGTTGAACATTTATTAAAAGTATTAAATGCCTCAGGTGATGAAATAATAACCGATAAAAGATCTGGATTAGAAACAACAATAGGAAATTTTCTCACCTATAATGCTAACCTTTCACGATTAACCTCATCTTTTTTAAAGGTAATTTTTGAAAATGAAGATCTTCAAGAAAATAAAGCCAAACTAGATACACTTTTTCAAAAAGAAAATAAAGACAAGCTAATGGAGTATCTAGCAAGACATCAACCTGCCGATGTTTTAGAGGAATACAACATTAAAAATATTCCTCTGCAAGAAGTTTGTTCACAATTTAGTCCACTACTTCCACGCTTTTATTCTATAAGCTCTGCACAAAAAGCACACCCGAATGAGATTCATTTAACTGTCGCTTTGTATACTTTTAGTCATAATGGGGAACAAAAATTCGGAGTTGCCAGCCATTTTTTATGCAATTTAGCAGCTGAAAACCACACAGACATCCCTCTTTACATCCACCCAACGCAGACATTCACATTGCCTGAGAATATAGATGCGCCGATCATTATGGTAGGACCCGGTACTGGGGTGGCGCCATTTAGGGCTTTTTTACAAGAAAGAATAAGTTCTAATTCTAACGGAAAAAATTGGTTATTTTTTGGTGAAAGAAACAAAGATTCTGATTTTTTTTACGGAGACTACTTCTCAGATCTCGAATCTCAAGGAAAATTAAAACTAAGTCTAGCATTCTCCAGAGACCAAGATGAAAAAGTATATGTTCAGCATAAAATGCTTGAAAATAGCAAAGAGTTATGGAATTGGCTAGAACAGGGTGCTTATTTTTACGTTTGCGGTGATGCAGAAAAAATGGCAAAAGACGTTGACTTGGCATTACAGGAAATTGCAAAAAAAGAAGGCAATTTTTCTGAAGAAGAAGCCAAGCAATATATCAAGCTACTTAGATCTCAAAAAAGATATAGAGCAGATGTTTACTAAATTTCTGAAGTTGTGAGAACACAAAAACATTGTATCCCATCGCCACATCCAAAATCAGTAAGACCATCGCCTGATGTAGCAGTCAGGCCGACTTGAGACAACTCTAAACTCATAACTTCTGCTATTCTTTTTCTGATTTCAAGACTTCGACTTTGCAATCTAGGTCTTTTACCTTCTAAAGTTAATGCCACATGTTGAACTTTAATCTTACCTAAAGTTTCTAGGGCTTTTTCTAAGTAGACTTGACTATCCGTTATACCATCTTTATGACAAAGATCTATAGCTATACCGCCGAGAATAGGAATTCCTGTTACTGAAGTAATTGCATTACAAATTGCATGAAATATAACATCCCCATCTGAGTCAGCCGAAAGACCTGGAACATCATCAAAAATAACCCCACCTATTATGCAAGGCTTTGAAGAATCCGCGGGAAGGAATCTATGGCTATCTTGACCGATACCAACTCTAACAATAGGACAGTGCATAAAAGAATTATTATTTCTACAAACACTCCCAGTAGACATTAAAAACTTCCTTGTAAGAAAGATTGATATCTTAACACACGCCAATTTTTATGTATTTAAAATCGATAAATCGACGTGAAAACTTCCCCAGCTAAAGCAGAAGACTTCTCCAGATTGAGAGCTCCTCACTCTTAGCCACGTAAATTATGCGGCACGGGCTTTTACCGTTTAAATCCCCAGGCTATCTATTCCAAGAACAAAAACATCATGAATTTTGTGTGTAGGACCTTGTCTCAGCCTTCTTCGTCAATATTGCGGCTGATATATTGAGCTGGCTGATCTCAATCCATAGGCAGAATACATTGCCTACCTAAAGAATCGGGCTTTACGCCGACCGAGATAAATGGATTTTTTTAAGTGTTTAGGTTACTTATTTTGGTTCAAAAGCTGATTCTTATCCCACCCTCCTCCAAGAGCTTTATAAACTGCTATCAAATCAGCCATATATCTTTCCTTACTCTGGTAGTAAGAGTCTTGGTAAGCATAAAACAGTTTTTTTGATTGAAGAACATTTTTTTCTTCAACTAGACCACTACCAAGCAAATTTTGATTAAGATCTATTACCTTTTTTTGCGAAAGAAGCTGCAATTTTAGATTTTGTAAAGAAACTCTCTCTTCTGCATAGGAAACCAACGCACTTTCCACATCTCTTAGAGCTTGACTAACTGTTTGTTGATATGAAATCAAAGCCTGCTTTTGCTTTGAATTTTGAACTCGTATATTTGCCATTGTTTGCCATCCTTGAAATAAATTCCAATCGATAGCAGGCCACAAAAACCAAGCTTTTGTATTTTTGGAAAACAGATCACCAATATTTGGCGTTATAGAAGCGAATGCCCCCGTTAGAGATATATTTGGAAAAAGGTCCGCTTTTGCCTGACCAATTTTGGCACACGCAGAGTAGTAGTTCTTTTCTGCAGCTCGAATATCAGGTCTATTCTTAAGCAAGTCTGAAGGCAAACCCAAAGGGATTTTTTCATCTGCAACTGGAATAGGCTCTCTCTTTTGCAGTAAGTTAGCTAATTCATCAGACTTCATTCCGATGAGATATGAAAGCTGATACATATTTTCTTTGAGCTGGGAAATGAGCTGAGGTAATTCGCTTTGATCTTTAAAAAGCTCATTTTTCTGATCCTCTATTGATATTTCATCCTCTAGACCGGAATTAAACAGATCCCTCGTCAGCTTGAGTAATTTTTTCTCAATTTGTATTTTTTGCTGTAAAGCATACACTCGTTGCTGTAAGGATCGAATATCAGTATAAATTCTAGCTACTTCAGCCGAGACTACAACCTGGATAGCTTGAACGTTATCCTCAGAAGAAAGTACATTAAAATAAGCCGCTTGCTTTGCACTCCTAATTTTTCCAAAAAAGTCTATCTCCCACGAAGCATCAAAACCTGCAATATATAGATTTTGGACAGTATCTCCAGGGATGCTTAATCCAAATAAATTTTGAGTTCTTTTAAATCGAACAGCTGAACCAAAGGCATTTATACTCGGCCATAATTGACCGCTTTCCATCCTATAGCTGGCTCTTAATTCTCTTACTTTTTCTTTGGCAATTAGTAGATCAAAATTCTTATCTAATGCAGTTGAAATGAGAGTATCAAGAAGTTGGTCATTAAAACTTTTCCACCACAACTTATTTATGTCTACAACAGACAATTGAACAGTAGTTTCTTCACTATATTGTGCTGGAAGCTCAGGCTCTGCAATATTTCCTTTAGGACCAAGCATACATCCATAAAGACAAAAACAACTGATTATAAATGAACAACTTTTTTTCATACGTCTTTATTTCAATGTTTGCATTGTATTTTTAACGGTGCAAGCACCATATTTCTTCTATTACTCTCGAAAAAATACTTACCATTTTCTAGTATAACAAAAAATAAAATAATCTAAGGCACTGTTTAAGCATGCTAAAATCTAAAAAAGCTCTTTTGCTATTCATCGGCATTATAATACCTATGGTATCTGGATTAGTAGCAATCCTCAAAGGACACTCAAATAACAAACAACAATCTCTTGTACTGTATGGGAATGTTGACATACGGGAAGTTGATCTTGGATTTAGGGTCGCTGGTAGGCTACAAGAAATTTATTTTGATGAAGGAGATTATATTAAGAAAGGAGATCTTCTTGGTAAGTTAGATTCTACTCCATACCAGGACAAGGTAAAGAAAGCAAAAGCTGAAGCTGACTCTGCTAAAATCGCTTCTATTAGTGCAGATAAAAAATTTCAAAGAAGGCAAATTGCAATTACAACCTCCGCCATTTCAGAAGAAGATTTTGAAAATTCCATGCTCAATTTAAAACAACTTCAAGCAAACTTTCAAGCTGCAGAGGCTAACTTAGCCTCCGCTAAAACAGACTTATCCGATTGCCTTCTTTATTCACCTTCGGATGGGTTCATCTTAACACGTATAAGAGAACCGGGCACTATTATGTCTGCTGGCGAGCCTGTTTACTCTCTTTCATTAGAAACTCCCGTTTGGATTAGATCTTATGTCGATGAACCCGACCTAGGCAAAATATATCCTGGTATGCAGGCTGAAATAATAACAGACAGCAGTGGCGACAAAGTATATAAAGGACATATAGGATTTATATCTCCTATAGCTGAGTTTACTCCTAAAACTGTTGAATCTCCCCAATTAAGAACAGATCTAGTTTATAGGCTTAGAGTTATAGTTGATGACCCAGACAATGGAATAAGACAAGGAATGCCTGTAACAATTAAACTACTACAAAAGACAACCAACTAACAAGAAAACACCTTTGAACAATCTTGCTATAGAACTAAACCACATATCAAAAGTCTTTAATAAAGCTGAAGTTCCTTCTTTATCCGATATCTCATTATCATTTTCTTCAGGGCAACTCATCGGATTAGTAGGGCCTGACGGAGCGGGAAAGACTACACTGCTTCGTATATTAGCTGGTCTGTTAAAGATAAGTTCTGGTGAAGTTAAAGTATTAGGACTGGATCCCATTAAACAATCAGAACTACTTCATCAAAATATTGGATATATGCCCCAAAAGTTTGGTTTATACGAAGATCTTACTGTCATACAAAACCTATCGTTATATGCAGATTTACAAAACATACTCGACCATAAGAGGGCTGAAAGATTCTCTCATCTGCTAAAATTTACTGGTCTTGAACCTTTTACAGAAAGACTTGCAAAAAATCTTTCTGGAGGGATGAAACAAAAACTTGGATTAGCCTGCGTTCTGATTAATAAACCTAAATTACTTCTTCTTGATGAACCAAGTGTTGGTGTTGATCCTATTTCAAGAAGAGAGTTATGGAACATGGTGACAGACCTAATAGAAGAACATGTAACCGTCATATGGAGCACATGCTATCTAGATGAGGCAGAAAAGTGTAATAATGTTATCCTCTTAGATGCAGGAAAATTAATATATCAAGGTTCATCTAATACTTTTACTGCCAAACTGCAAAATAAGGTGTTTTTAGTTACACCTTCTAATAGTAAAAGAGACATTCTAGCTAAACTTATGCAAGATCCATTTGTTGTAGACTGCAAAATTCAAGGAGATAAAATCAGGATCTTAGTCAAGGACTCCATACCAATATATCTGCAAAAAGATGAACTTGTTCCCGTAACTCCAAATTTTGAAGATGCCTTTATTGAAACTCTATCAAATGAAGGAAAACATAGACATATACCAACAAACAGTGTTCCTATAGATCAATTTGAAAAAACTTCGATAATTGAAGTGAAAAATCTATCGAAATCGTTTAATGGATTTAAGGCAGTTGACAGCATTAATTTTGATGTTAAAAAAGGGGAAATTTTTGGATTATTAGGCCCCAATGGCGCAGGGAAATCAACAACCTTTAAGATGTTGTGCGGACTACTTAAGCCGACCAACGGAAGCACTTCAGTTATGAGCCTAAGCCTTCAACTGGCTCCAAGTGCAGCACGATCTAAAATTGGATATATGGCTCAAAAATTTTCACTATATGGAGATCTTTCTTGTTTACAAAACCTAGAATTCTTTGCAGGGATTTATCCTTTGAAAAGAAATGAGATAAAAGAAGCTATCTCAAATATGGTTTCCCTTTTTGATCTTAAGCCCTTTTTATCCACATCTGCAAAAGATCTTCCTCTCGGATTTAAACAAAGACTAGCTCTGGCATGTTGTCTTATGCATAAACCTCAAGTACTATTCCTTGATGAACCCACTTCAGGAGTAGATCCTATAACGAGAAGAGAATTTTGGGGACATATCAATACTCTTGTAAAAACAGGCATGACAGTGATGATCACAACTCACTTTATGGATGAGGCTGAATATTGCGATCGTATAGGCCTTATAAACAAAGGAAAATTGATCATCATCGGCAGCCCGGAAGAGTTAAAAACAATGGCAATAACCCCAACAAACAAATGTCCAACGCTAGAAGACGCTTTTATTCATTTAAGTACCCTTACTGAGGATCAATGAACAAGGCTAATCATATCAGTCCGCGAAGAATAAGGGCTTTAATTATTAAAGAATTTTTTCAAATAATTCGAGACCCTATTAGCCTTGCCTTGGCTACTATATTTCCTCTATTTTTACTTTTCATGTATGGATATGGCATTTCTCTCGATGTGAATAAGCTAAATGTTGGCCTTGTTCTTCAGGACAAAAGTGAATCAATAGACAGCTTTGTAAGTTGCTTAGAAAATTCAAACTATTTTTCGTTTAAAACTTCTTCGGAACCTAAAACTTTTTATAAGCCTTTAACAAACTCTGAGATTGATGCTATTATCTGGATTCCTCCTTACTTCTCCCAATACTTTGATAAAAGCCTCTCTAGTAAGTATGACAACTCAGCACCTATTTTCGTAGTTACAGACGGGAGCTCTCCCAATACCGCTTCGTTTGCCCAAAACTACATATCTGGGTTATGGCAAAACTGGCTAGAACAATTTTCACTCAATACAGCTATTGCACAACCTACAAAGATTACTGTATCTTCTCGGTTCTGGTTCAACGAGGACATGGATTCTCATTTTTTTTTAGTACCTGGCTCTATTGCAATTATTATGACTTTAATTGGGACTCTGTTAACAGCATTAATGATTGCTCGAGAATGGGAGCGCGGTACGATGGAAGCTTTGATGGCTACACCTGTTACCATGAAGGAAATATTATTAAGCAAACTTATCCCTTATTTTTTCCTGGGGATGTTTTCAATGACAATTTGTACTATTTTTGGCCATTATTTATTTGATGTTCCCTTTCGAGGGTCTTTTTTTGCGTTATGTTTAATTACATTTTTCTTTTTGCTAGTTGCACTCGCTACCGGTCTGTTGATCTCTTCAGTATCAAAGGATCAATTTACAGCCTCTCAAATATCTATAATCTCAGCTTTTCTTCCCGCCTTCATGCTATCAGGCTTTATTTTTGAAATATCTAGCATGCCTCTTCCAATCAGAATTTTAACGCAGCTTCTACCGGCTAGATATTTCGTTTCTTCGCTGCAAACACTGTTTTTAACTGGCGATGTCTGGCCTCTAATCTGGAAGTCATCGGGGATTCTAAGCTTATTTGCCATTTTCTTTTTTGTTCTAATAGGATTCACCTCTAAAAAAGGGCTCGAGTAATGATAAAAAGAATAAAAGCACTTATAAAAAAGGAGCTTATCGCAGTATTTAGAGACAAAAAAAGCAGGTACATTTTAATCATCCCTCCAATTATTCAGCTTGTAATATTCTCTCTTGCAGCCACTCTAGATGTTAAAAACATTGCACTTGGCATTTGCAATGAAGATATGGGGAAAATATCCATTGAGCTAACGGAGCGTTTTGCGGGATCTAAAACATTTTCTCAAATCAAATTTTATGACAATCTAGCTAAAGCTGAAGATGATTTAGTCATGCAAAAAATATCTTCTATTCTTCATTTTGACTCATCATTTTCAAAAAAGCTCTTATCAAATAATGATGCTTCTGTACAAGTCATACTAGATGGAAGAAAATCAAATTCTACACAGATCATCTTAGGTTACATAAATAAAATCATAGGTAACTACAATCTTGAAATCTTAAAATCAAATGACAATCAAACAGTCCCAAGCATTTTAATACCAAGAAACTGGTTTAATCCCAATTTAATTTATCAATGGTTTACTGTACCAGGCCTTGTAGCAATTCTTGCTATGACAACAAGTCTTTCCGTAACAGCGCTATCAATATCAAGGGAAAAAGAAATAGGGACATTTGAGCAGCTTTTAGTATCTC
>VGMB01000056.1 GCA_016866585.1 Chlamydiota bacterium | reverse complement strand
TCAGCTCTTTCAACTGAGGATCTTCTTCATTTTATGGATAACATTAGTGCTAGAGAAGTAGGGACTACGACAGGAAGAAATCGAAGGTTGGCCTGGTTTGATGTTCCCATGGTTAAAAAAGCTATTCAATTAAATGGCGTTAGCTCATTAGCTCTTATGAAGTTAGATATTTTGGACATGGTGCCTGTTATAAAAATTTGCACAGGATATACATTTAAAGGAGAAAGAATAGATGCCTTACCGAGTCTCGCTTCAGATTGGGAGCATTTAGAACCTATCTATGAGTTTTTTCCAGGATGGCAACAGACTACATCCCATGTAAAGAGTAGAGAAGACCTTCCTACTCATGCGAAAAATTATTTGAAGCGTTTAGAGGAGTTGTGTGGTTGCCCGATTTCATTAATTTCATTCGGTCCTGAAAGAGATAAAACAATAGTACTCCACCCATTTATGGATTGATAATTTTATGAGTTTAATTTCTCTTGATGAGACTACACTACAAAGTGCTGAATATCCGGTATTAGACAAATTAGCCTCTAAGATATGCGGAGTTCCTCAACATGTTGCTATTGCTATGGATGGTAATCGTAGGTGGGCCACCAAAAGATTTATGCCTGCTATGTTTGGCCATTGGAAGGGCGCTGAAGTTATTACAAAAGTTGTGAGAGCAGCAGCTTCTATGGGGATAAAGGTGTTAACTCTCTATGCCTTTTCCACAGAAAATTGGAATCGATCTAAGAATGAAGTTGACGAGCTGATGAAAGTTTTCTCACATTATTTGAAGAAAAATCTAGATTTTATGCTTAAAGAGGGTGTGCGACTGAATTGTATCGGGGATTTAACAAAACTTCCCCCAGGGCTTCAGGAGCTATTCGCTAAAACAATGGAGGCTACAAAATATTGTGAATCCATAGACTTAGTTCTTGCTATTAACTATGGAGGACGAGATGAAATCTGTCGTGCTTTTAGGTCGATAGCTCAAGATTTGCAAAAAGGTCTTTTAAAAAAAGAAGATATATCAGAGGATTTGATATCATCATATCTAGATACAGCTAAGTGGAAAGATCCTGATTTGTTTATTAGGACAAGCGGAGAGCAAAGGCTAAGCAATTTTCTTTTATGGCAATTTTCGTATACAGAAGTATACATAACTAAAACATTGTGGCCTGATTTTGATGAAAGTAATTTACTTCAAGCGGTTCTAGAATACCAAAAAAGACAACGAAGGCTTGGTGGAGCATGACATTAAAAAGTATGCCAGATTTAAAAAAAAGATTAATTGTATCCTTCATAACACTGGCAATTTTAACCTTACTGCTATCTTTCTATAATTTTATACCTATTACAATTCTACTTGTACTTGTGGTGTCGGCATTTGTTAGTGTTGGGGTTTGGGAATATGCAAGATTGGCATCGGCTAAAAATTTTCATCCCTCTGTAAAAACGATGATTTTTTTCGCTGCATTAGAAGTTATTACTTTTTTTGCTGCACATAAAAATATAATCAGCGCTGATATTCCTACATTACTTCTTGTAATTTCGGTAATAACCTTTTTTATTTTTCACTTTAAGGGGTCAACTGACGCATTAGCAAACGTAGCTATTGAATTTTTTGGATTGTGCTATGTTGCTATTCCAATGAGCTGTGTATTAGGAATACTTTATCCTTTATCAAAAGGTGGTGTTTTTCCAGACGGAAGATTTTGGTTAGTTTATCTAATAGTTGTAACTAAAATTTCTGATGTAGCAGCTTATTTCATAGGTAAATTATGGGGTAAACGTAAGCTCGCTCCTGTACTTAGTCCTAAAAAAACTATAGAAGGAGCTGTGGCAGGGTTTTTAGCGGCCGTTTTGTTCAGCATTATTTTTAGCTTGGTCTCTAGGAGTGCATCGCTACCCTATTTTAATTTGCCAATTCTATCGGCCTTAATTTTAGGTGTCGTTATAGGAATCCTTTCTCAGTTAGGGGATTTGGCAGAATCTTTGCTTAAAAGAGATGCTTTTGTAAAAGATAGTAATACGCTGCCTGGTCTTGGAGGTGTATTAGATATGTTAGATTCATTGCTTTTTACTGCACCAGTAGTGTATTTTTATTTAAAATTAGTGTAATTTTTTATGGTTTTAATATGATTGTTACCATAGATGGTCCTTCAGGAACGGGGAAAACTACCATTTCTAAATTAGTTGCAGAGCGTCTTGGATTCTCACATTTTGATACAGGAGCTATGTATCGTTCTGTAACTTGGTTTTTATTAGATAAAAGTGTAGACCTTTCTGATTTAGATCTAATACAAAAACAGCTTTGTAATTTTAAATATGATATCAAAGATACAGATCTAGGTAAAAGATACTACGTAAATAACAAAGATGTAACGGATGATATAAGATCAATAAAAATTACAGAAAGAGTCTCTGTAGTTTCCGCGTTTAAATTTGTTAGAGCTTTATTACTAGAAGCTCAAAGGCAGTACGGTTATCAAGCCTCTGCAGTTTTTGAAGGAAGAGATCTAGGATCTGTAGTTTTTCCTAACGCAGAATTTAAATTTTTTTTAACTGCAAGTGCGTCTGTTAGATCTAAAAGACGTCTGAATGAATTGCTGAGTAAAAACCCAAATATGGAAATTTCTGAAGAACAGATACTAGAATCTATTAACAAACGCGACGAGTTTGATTCTACTAGAGAAATTGCTCCTTTAAAATGTCCCGAGGGTGCTATAGTCATTGATACTTCAAATTTGACTATAGATCAAGTTGTCAATCAGATCATTAATTGCGTTCTAAAGAAATAACATGAAACATCACAGTTGGCTTAAAACAAAACACACTACTTTTTTATATAAATTTATTAGATTTATAACTTTTTGGGGTTTTAAATTAGTCTATAAAAATGAAATTTACGGTTTAAATCACATCCCTAAAGGTCCTGGATTGATTGCTGCAAATCATACTTCGTTTTTAGACCCACCTGTTGTTTCTGTTTCTTTTCCTGAAGAAGTTCATTTTCTCGCAAGAAAAACATTATTTAAAAACCCAATTTTTGGTGCGTTAATAAGAAATTTAAATGCTCACCCAGTAAGTGGTCGCACTGAGGATGTTGCGGTATTTAAAACGATAGTGAGTCTACTTAAGGAAAATAAAAAGATTATAATTTTTCCAGAGGGTCAACGAACATCTGATGGAAAGATAAAAGAAATTAAGCCCGGTATATCCCTTTTATTGTCAAGAACGGATGCTGCAATTATACCAACGTATGTTCATGGGACATTTAATATCTGGAGTAAAAAAAGAGCCTTCCCTAGTCTTTTTGGAAAGACTGCGGTTGTATTTGGAACGCCAATTTTTTATGATAAAGATAGCGACAAAGACAGAAAAGTATTGCAAAGAGAAATTGCAGAAAATCTTAAAAATGCATTGATTTCACTTAAAGATTGGTACGAATCCGGAGCTAAAGGATCTCCCCCTTGATTGATATGCGGCCAAGATGACTCGAACATCCACCGAGTTGCCCCGACTAGAACCTGAATCTAGCGCGTCTACCAATTCCGCCATGGCCGCATTAATAATTTTTTCGTGATAATAATTCTACAGCTATTATAACAAAATGCAAGATATAAATTGTTGAAGGTTCATATTCATCGGTAAATATTCTGGTCTAATCTTTTTTTTTGCATTAACGATTTGCCTTGCAATTATCGGTTATTGGAAAAAAACATCCATTCTTCTAATATAAAGTTCATACAAACGCGCGAAGGAGGCTTATAATGTCTAGTGATTTGATTTTTAAACTGTCTGAGGATAAATTTAACAAAGAAATTTCCAGCGGAGTCACTCTTGTTGATTTTTATGCTGACTGGTGTGGCCCATGCAGGATGTTGTCTCCTGTACTGGAAAAAGTTGCAAAACACTTTGAAGGTAAAGCTAGAGTAGCTAAACTGGATATTGACCATGCACAAAGAGTTTCTTCTACTTTTCAAGTAACTTCTGTTCCTACGATGATTTTATTCAAAGATGGTAAAGAGGTGGATAGAATTGTTGGTCTAAGGGATGCGGATGCAATCATGGATTTCATTCAACAAAGCCTTTAATTTGTTTATTAGATCGGTAGGAGCTTCCTGTCGATCTATTCTACCCATTTTAACACGTCTCTAATTATAGACCATCTTGGTTCGTAGGGTGCTGCTATTTCCGTTTTCTCATCTATCCATAAATCGTATTGTTTTTTGCTGAAATTTTCAGATGATTTTAATGTAAGCCATTGGTTTAAATATGTTAAGAATTTTGGGCTGCTTGAATTAACTGCATAGGAAAGAGAGTCCACTCCTACGGATGGTGAAGGAAAAATAACGCGTATATCTTTTTTGCCTAAAGACCAATAGATTGCCTGTTGTTCTTCCCATAAAATACCATCGGCTGCTGAGGGATTAAATGCGTCATATGATTCTAGGTATACAATTTTATGATCAGGGAATAAATCATGTGCAACAGACTCATAGGAAGATCCTTTTAAAACAGCTATTCTAATCCGTGGATTTTCTTGAATTTCATCCAATGAACTGAAGTATTTTTTCTTTTTTTCATAAGTCACAAAAACATATTTCGGCTTCATGTAGGTGTTCGTAAAAGAGATTTGTTTGAGGCGCTCTTCTGTTATTGAAATACCGGACATGGCTATATCGATTTTATTAGTTTTAAGATCTGATATTAGATCTGATATTTCAATTGGTGTAAGTTCTAATGAGCAGCCAAGGTCATATGCTAGTTCGTAAGCAAAAGCAATATCATATCCCACAAGGCTTTGATCTAAGTTTTCAAAGCTGAAAGGAACGGTATTTTTTATATATCCAACACGAATTTTTTTTGTTCTAAGGATTCGATCTAAAGTGTCTTCATTTTGCACTAAATCATTCCTATCAGTAGCTTTAGATAAATTATTTACATCAATATTAGATGAAATGCTGAGTTCGTAGATTGTTTTTTTGAGGCTTTTAATTTCTGGTAAAGGGGAATATAACTTGATACCTAAAAAAAGCAAGATAACTGGAACGATTGTAAAAGTTGCTTGTTTAAATATACGCAATAAAGAAGTGTGTAAATGTCTTCTGCATGCAAGCGTAATCAGAAAACATAGTGTAGAAATCTGCATAGCTGATACGGCAGCTTGAAAACCTGAAGTAAATGGAATAGCTGTTAAGTATAAATTAATGGCTTCTATTGGAAGGCCTAATGTATTCAAAAGGAATGTTAAGCTGTTAATCCAAGAACCTATACCTACAGCGCCAAGGCTCGTCAATATTGTAGTCAAAAACAACTCGATTTGACCTTTCATAGCAATAGGATTATTATAAAATATTGAGCAAAAAAACACGAAAATTGTGATGAAAAGAGACCCTAGAGGTAGATTGAAGATTACCGAAACCGTGCCTTGTATTTGAACTTGAGTTTTTTCATCGAAGGGCTCTAGATTTTGTATTTCTTTTCGAAGCATCTCAATAATAAAAGGAATGCAGACGATTACTATATTTGTTGTATAAGCTAAAAGAAGTATTGGAGATAAAAGTTGTAGCCAGCGGTTAGCCTTTACGTGTGTTACCATGTTAATAATTCTTGGAAAGATCCAAAATACAATCATGCAGGTGCAGATTATGTAGAGGATTATATAGGAACTTATTTGCTTTATGGTCGAAAATTGAATCGTACCTACTTGGTTTGCTATGATTAAAAATGTGCCTAATGGAGTTATTTTTGCTATCCAAGAGGTTATTTTTGTTAAAGCTTCGACTAGGTTTTTTAGGGAATTCATCAGGACATCTTTTTCCTTGATCTGCATCAAAGCTATGCCTATTAAAAGCGAAAAAACCACTATAGCAGGTACTATGTTGTTTGCGAGGTCATAGAATATATTTTCTGGTATAAGAAGTTCTGCAAAATTTATACCTGATGTTTCAGTCGATATAAATCCACTTTGTGTATTCTGAGCTTTTGGAAATGAAAAATATACAAGATAAACCATCGATATGTTTATTAGCCAGGCTAGGCCTATAAAAAGTATGCCCTTTTTTAGAATGGATTTTGCTTGGAATGAGTTGAGTTGACCGATACCATGTATGATAGCTACAATAAGGTATGGTATTGCGGTGGCTTTTAATAGCATTATATATGCGGATCCGTATGGAGCAAATATAGCACATATATTCCCAAAAAAAAGTCCGCATAATATTCCGAGCACGGTGGCTATCGCCATCTGAGCTGCCAGTGATAGTTTAAAAAAACGCATAGCGTTACCCTTAAATGAAGCCTTGCTGTCTCCAAGCTTCGTATAACACTATCGAAACAGTATTAGATAAATTCAGGCAACGAGAATTTTTTTTCATAGGTAAAGTGACGAATTTTTCAGGATATTTTTCTAAAAAAATAGGATTAAGGCCTGAGGTTTCTGATCCAAATATCAAAAGATCTGTAGATGTATACTCTATTTCCGTATAAAGTTTTGTGGCATGGCTTGAAAAAAAATAGAATGAATTTGAAGTGCTCTTTAGGTATTCATCAAGGTCGTCTATCACGTCAACTTTTACTTCTTCCCAATAGTCAAGGCCTGCACGTTTGAGTTGCCTGTCTGAAATGCTAAAACCTAGAGGTCTGACTAAAACTAGGTCATTACCGGAAACACTGCATGTTCTTACAATATTTCCGGTATTTTGAGGAATTTGAGGCTGAAACAATACAACTTTCATAACTTGTTAGCCTCTATAGGAATTATCTTAGATTTTCTTCAACAGTCAAAGGCATTGCAATTTCATGATCATGATTTTCATGTTGTTGCATTGAATCATCAATTTGGAGCGGTGCATCCGCCTTTACTACTTCGATTTCGAATGTAAGTAATGAGTTAGGAGGTAGAGTCCCTCTGGTTCCATAAGCCATGTCAGGATGAATGTAAATTACTCTTTTTTCTCCTTCTTTCATACCAGCCATGCCTGTTTGAAGTCCGGGAATCATTTCATCTAATGCGATATGCTCGTCTTCTTTGGATTCTCCAAATACTTTACCATCAAGGAATTTTCCGACATACCTAATCACTGGAGATAGATTTGTTTTAACAGAATTTCCTGATCCTTCTTTCTCAATTTTGTACTGCACTTTGCCTTTTTCAAGAGATACAACATTTTTGGTCTTTTTGTTCTTTTTCAAAAACTCTTCAGCTTTAGCTAGATTAATCTGAGATTGTTCCTTAAAAGCTGTTTCCTGAATTGTTGTGATTGCCTGGATACATTCTACTTCTGTCATGGGGGAGATTTTTCCAGCCGAGGCATCTTTTAGTCCTTGAACTACAGCTTGCATGTCAAATTCAAATCCAAGTGACTCAAGGTTTTTACCTATTAAATGGCCAAATGCCTCTGAAATTTTTCCTATTTCAGGTTGCTCTTTTGCGCTTGAGGTGTTTTCTTCTCCGTAAAGGGAAGAAAAAATCATTAAAGCCGCTATTGAAAAACAAGTTATTGCTTTGTTCATGGGTAATTCTCCTAAAAATTTAGGCCAAATCTAAATAATTTCAAAATTATAGCCAAGTAATTTTATCAAATCTCTATTCTCAGGTATTTGTGCTAAATAAATATATCTAAAATTCTATGTTACTTATTGAGCTCTGGTATTATCTTTATAAGGCTTTCTAGTGGAGTATCTCTAGATTCCCTAGTTTTAAGGTTTTTTATTTGTGCCTTATTATTTGCGATCTCTTCGTCTCCAATTATAATAGCGTATTCAGCTGCAACGTGGTTGGCCATTTGAAGGCCATTTTGTATTTTCTTACCTGATAAATCAATCTCGCAAAATATTTTTTTATGACGGAGTTTAGAAGTAAGTTCAAAGCAATATTTTCTAGCATTTTCGCCGAGAGGAATGAAAAAAACCAAAGGGTGGTTAGGATCAGGGAAGAAAACATTTTGTCTGTCCATTGTTTGTAGGACGCGCTCTAAGCCTGTACCAAATCCAACGGACGGGAGGTTTGGTCCTCCTAATGTTTCTATTAGTCCGTCGTATCTGCCGCCGCCGCCTAAGCTGTTTTGAGCACCAAGATCGGAGGTTGTAATTTCAAAAACAGTCTTATTGTAATAATCGAGACCTCTAACCAGTCTAGGCTCGATTTTATATGGAATGTTTAATTGGGTTAAAAGAGAGCAGACTGTATCAAAATGTTGTCGTTCTTCTGTGGTTAAAAAGTTTAAAATTGAAGGAGCATCTGCTAATTCCTGGATGTCAATAGGATCTTTGGAGTCTAAAATCCTTAGCATGTTTTTACTGAAACGATATTGGCTGTCTTCAGAAAGTTTATTGAATTTAGGTTCTAAGAAATCTTTAAGAGCTTGGATGAACCTTGATCTAGTTTCTTTACCACCGACACTATTTATGATTATTGTTAAATTTTTTAGTCCAAGTTGGTTA
>VGMB01000055.1 GCA_016866585.1 Chlamydiota bacterium | reverse complement strand
GTGGCCCATTTTTTGCGCAGTTGAATCGTATAGAATCCTAGAATAAAATAATTCGTCGTTGCAATCGTGGCTAGTATGTTTTCTATTGATTCCTTTTGGTCTGATGAAATAGGAAGAAGTCTTGGATCTGTTATCTGTATCGTTGATTCGGGATCAAATGGTTGTTCTTCTTGATTTTCAAGAGAATAGTGCCTCGTTCTTTCTGTCGATCGCAATCTTGTTTTGGGGGTTTGTTGCAAAGACATGCTTCGGGTTAGACCTCTAGTCGGAGATTGTACCGTTTCCGAAAGATCTTGGCTGCGAGTACGTGTTAATTGTTCTCTGATTGGTTTTGTTCTTGATGGAGAAGATGGCGGTGTGTAGGTAGAGTCCCTGTCGCTCAGAGAGTGAGATCCCTCAGAAGATTCTGTTGCATCGTGTGTTGGCCTCTCAAGCAAGAATTCGATGAATTTTGTCCAAGACTCCTCAGCTATTTTTCTTCGCACATCGGTAGGATCTCTGTGTATGCTCCTGCTGAATGCATCTATGTATTGTTCAAAATTTCCCTGGGTTACTGCTTCTGTAAGCTTATCGCCGATTTCGTCAATGAACTGAGCCCATATGATCCCCATGAGTCTATTTTTCATAATCTCTAAGTTTTCAATCATCGCAGGGGTATTTAAAATATAGGATAGAAATTTCAGGGGATGGATTGGTCTTATTGTCTTGCCTTTTTCTCTTAATTCAGTTGAAGGCATATTTAGAGCATTGGCTGTGGCAAGTATTGTGATGATGTAGTTTATAGTTTCGACATCTTCTTCTGTGAGCCTAAGACCTCCAAAGACTTGGTCTTCGAGGTTGGTCCTTGCTTCACGAACTTCTAAAGGTTCTGAGATTATTAATTGCCCGGCTAATTCGGATTGAGGCTGTGGATGACTCTCAGCTTCATGGGAAACTCCTGCAATATCTCTTATGGCTTGTGAAAAGGGGGATGATGAGTGTGTGATGTGCTGTAATGCTCTAAGCGCCATGCGAACGATTTTTTTCCCTTGAGATATGACATAGTATTGAATGCAGTCAAACATGTCGATAATCATTTTTATTGGTGATTTATTACCAGATCTGGGAATGGAGGAGCTATGTTCTTGCGTCGACGAAATTGTGTCGATGGGCGATTTTGTCTGCGTTCTTCTGAGAGGGGTTGCTACTAAGTTAGGTAGAATTGTTGTCGATTGTGTTATTCTAGAGATAGTCTTCATGAACGGACTCCAAAAAAAAATTGATATTTCATTATTGAAAAACAAAAACTTTATTTATTCAATCTTTAAATCCCCTTTGCGAAAAAAATATTTACATTTCTGTGTGTTCTAAAAAATGTTCCTGAAAAAGTTTTGTTTTTTGTGATCCTTAATGCTTCAACTACTCTCAATTTTATTCTTGACGGTATAAAATCCGCTCTTTTATGTCTGACAATAACCTACAAGTTATCTTTGAATGAAGAGATATCCAATATTATGCTAAAAACAGCTAACTTTTTCCATACTCGCCATATGTAAATCATTCCGGACTATCCATTTCTTAAAGTCAGACATAAGATAATCAACAATCGGGACAGCGTTTTTTTTATAAACTGCCTTAATAAATACATATGCTCAATGATTTTCCTTATAGATCGAACCTTTGGAGGTTTAGATTTTGAAAAAGGTTTACGACACTCATTTCTTATTAGTCTTTTAAAAAATGAAAAAAGGAGATTGCTAAGATAGTATAAGATTCTATCAAGTTGTTAAAAAACCAATAATTTTTAGTTGTTCATTTAAAATAGGAACAACAGACAGTTCATTTATTTGCTTTTGTATTTGTTTTTTACCCGAAATCCCTGTCCAAAGGTACACGATGGCATTTGGATTACTACCTGATATTGGATTCCAATTATAAATTGCAGGGAGCTCTTCAAAACCGGTTCCATCTTCATATATAATTCTAGAGAGAAGATCCTGATCTCCGCAAAACTGATTGTTTTCAGTAAGAGCGCGTTTAGCCCATTTTAAAATACCACTAGAATTATACTTAATAAAAGACCATACCCGAATTAAAGCTCGCCTCTCCAGGCAGAGTCAGCCCTATCGGTTTTAATGACTCTTGAATCACAGTTTGCTCTCTAGATAAAGCCATATCAGCAGATATAGTAAAAATCTCATCTAGTGCGCCAGTTGTTTGATAATCTACATCTATCCATAAGGTATTTTGAAAGGGTGTTTGCATAAGAGCTAAAAGTTTTTTAAACCATGACTTTCGTAAATTCCATAACTGTTTACCATGTATCAGTAATTCCCATAAAGCTACTAAAGATGGATCAACCTCATTTCGTTCTGCAACAAAATGTGTAGGTGTCTGTAAAGAAATCAGCGTTCCGTGAGCTGCACACCATGCCTTAGCATTTTCAGATAAACCAAAATCAACAAAAGCAACAGGAAAACTGTTGTTTGAAGAGAAGTTCAACCACCACCAAGGTAACATCCATTCTTGCTTTTCATCACAGCCAACTATAACGCCATTAAGGATCTTGGGTTTGTTTTCTTTCCAATCTGGGCATATTTCGTTAGGTAAATTACTCATTAGCAGCTCATAAATTTTTTCTAGTCATAAAACATCGCAGTTTAATAACTTGACCATGTAAAAAAACTCTTAGAGAAATGTTTGATAACATAAGTCGTCTGAAATTATTTTTTATTCTTATAAAATATAAGAATTGGTCCTAAAACAACAGATATCAAATTCATATTCTAAATAGAAGTAGGGACTATCATTCACCGTCTTAAAAAAATCTACGTGGTTATGTGTGGTATGCATTGTTCTAAAGTAGTTTTTGTTTTTTTTATTCTTTCATACTTTAGTTCTTCTAATTTTATGATGTAGTCTTCATAAGTGTGATTTGCAGCTTCAATTTCCTCTAGTTTTTTTTCAAAAAATATAAGGAGGTTTTGATGTTCTTCTGGAAAATATTTTTCTATAAAGCGTAACGATGCTTCTTCTGTGTTGTTTAAAAGTAGTGTTGATGTGTCAGTTGTGAGGATTTTATCGTCGAGAGAATCAATTATTTGATGCTGACTGTTTGTTAATATAATCTCAGTAAATTCTCTATAATGGATATCAAAATCATCCCACGGCAATAAAAGGCCTAACTTCTCGCTTTTAGTTGCTAAAAAATACAGAAAAACTTGTGTCGATTCTGATTGTGTTGAGTTTGTGATAAGATCTTTTGCTATAAGTTTTAATAGTAGTATAGTTCTAGACGCTTTTGTAATCAGATCGAGTTGCTTACGGGGGCTGTTATTATTTTCAATAAGCAACTGGAACTTCAGGTTTATCAAAAGGATCGTCATAAGCGCTTTGTCTTCGCAATCAGAAAGCACACCGTTGATTTCATTGAAAAATTCTTTTTTGAATTTTTCGTTATTTAAGTGAGTTAAAATATCAATAACTAATTGAGCCATCTGTTTGTTTTTTCCTTGGAACTGTTTCGTCGTTTCTAGTCGTAACAGCCACTCTTGGATCTCTGCTAATTCATGAGGTATTAAAAAGGTGAGTATGGGTGGTTTTTTTTCAGCATAAGTAGCCCAAATTTTTATTTTTGTTTTTAGATTTAGATCATTATTACTAGTATGGTTCGCTCGCATGCCATCAAATATCATATCGAGGTTTTTGCTGCTTACAGATGTATTGTTGACATCAAAAATACTAAGAGAAGTTAAATATATACATGATAAAGGCAGGTCATGAAGTTTACTATTATGGCTTAAATCAAAGTGTTGTAAATTCCTTAAGTATCCGATAGAACTTGGTATATATCTAAGTTGATTATGTCTTAGCAATAAAGATGAAAGATAAGGAAAGTTCCCTATAGATATCGGGAGTTCTTGAATCTCATTATTACTAAGATTTAGAAGTTCTAGATTGTTGTTTGATTGTGTTGATTCAGCCAGGTTACGAATTTTGTTATGACTGACTTCAAGTATGCATAGATTTCCTTCAAATGCTTCAGATGGTAGTGAAGACAACCTGTTTTGATTGGCTTGTAAATGGATTAGATTCTTCATTTTAAAAATACCGCAAAATAATTTAGTTATTTTATTGCCCGATATCCTGAGAATTTCGAGTCCTTCAATTTGGGTCATTTTTTTTGGTATTTTTTGGATCTGATTAAATGATAAATCAATAATCTTTAACTCTGTAAGCTTGTCCCATGAAAGGGCTGTATTTTTTAATCGATTTCCTTTGAATGATAAAAACGTGAGATTTGTGAGATGCTCCAGTTCTTGGGGGATCTTTTCAAGCTGGCTGTTTTCCAAGAATAAGGTTACGAGTCTATTGGTTTTTTGAATGCTTGGTGGGATTTGTTTGATATTTGTAAATTCGATCTCTAAATGCCTTAGTTTGGTAAGATCAAATAAAGCTTGCGGCAGATCTCTTATATTATAATCTTTTATTTTTAAACTGGTTGCAGATCTAATATGGGCAGAGTTAACTATTGAGGCTACTAAATAGGCCTGACCTCTTTCATATCCTGAAAAAGAATTAACCCATTTTTCAATATTGTTTTGGAAAATATTTTTTTTATGTCTGCTTAAAACTCTAAGTGCACAAAAAATAACTATCGATATTAAAAATGAATGATAAAGAATATTTTCTTTTGATGTGTGAATTGAACTGTTCGGTATGTTGGCCTTACTGAGGCAAGAAGAGATAGGAGTCATAAATTTAAAATTTTAATTATTGATAAATATTTTAGTTTATTTGTTTTATAATTAACATGCAATTATAATATATTGTAATTCTGTTTAATTTTGGTTTTTATGTTAAATCAAGTTTTTTGGCTTTCAAAAACTCCTACTTTTTGGAGCCGTATTGCAGCAAAGGTGATAGACTATTGTTTGTTTTTCATCTTACTGAAGTTCATCTCGCTTTTTCTTCCCTTTTATGTCGAAGAATATTACTACTATATTTTTGCCTGTTTTCTTCCTCTTCTCTGGATACCTTTAGAAGCTCTTTTAGTTTCTAAATGGGGGACTACCATTGGAAAAAAAATATTCGGACTGCAAATTGGAACCCATATTGGCGGAAGACTTCCTTATCTTATAAGTTTAAAACGTTCTCTACTTGTGGGAATAAGACCTGGTGTCATTAAGCAAAAAATGATTAGTGTTAAGAGAAAGGTCATAGGGTTCGCATTTTGTTTTGTTACAATTTTTGGAGCTTCTTACCAGCAGGAACTTTCAGATTATTCTACAGGGTATACGCAGACTACAGCCGTGGATGGATGGGTAGCCTATACGTCTAATGAGGGAGGTTTTAGTGTTTTATTCCCTAATGACCCTACTAGTGAATCTAAAGAAGTTCCTATTCCAGAGCATGACAAAGTCCTGCAATACAACGAATTTACAAGCTATCAAAACAAAAAAGTTTCTTATTCTGTAAGCTATATGCAGATTCCTAAAAAATGGAAGCTTGCAGGGGCAAGCAGGATACTTCAAGGAGCTTTAGAAGGTATTGTAGATCATACTCCTAATTCATCACTTCTTCAGAAGCACTTTACCAAACATCAGTCGCATAGGGCTCTTGATTTCTACTACACGCAAGATGGTCAAGAAGTTCAAGGAAGATTGATTATGGTAGGAACTACCGTTTATCGACTTACCGTAACATATCCCCCATCTTACGCTAATAAATTACTGCATCAGGAATTTTTAGACTCCTTCGAAGTGCAGTCTTAAAGTTTTTTTACCCAGAATGAGCAGTCTTTTTCAGAGGCTGCTTTTTCTTCAAATGTCTTCCACTTAAGCCACACTTTAAGTTCTTTGTGATGAACGAAGCCTCTTTTTCTCCAAAAGTCATCTAAAGGATAATAGTCTAAAGGACGTGAAAGATCGTCATCATGTCTGTCTTTAACGTAAAAGCATGCTGTTTCAAATCCCAGTTTTTTTGCATGTTCTTCACGAATTTCATAAAAGTGATGCCCTACGCCTCTTCGACGATACTCCTTTAGCAAAAGAGCCTCTCCAAAATGATAGTATTTACTGACATCAATATTATGGAGTTTAAACGGTTTTTGGATGATCTCATCGTCTTCTTCTAAAGGAATGCCCGTTGCAGCACCTACGACCTTGGATCCCTCAAAAAGTATAGTAGCAATAGATTTTTCAGACTCGGCGTATTTAACAAGAGAGTCTATCTCATTTTCTAAATGGCTATCGCAGAAATATGGATATTCTTGAAATACTTCCAGGCTTAAGCGGGATATACATGAAATGTAGGGCTTTATCGAGTGTCCAGTAAAAGTCTTTATGTTCAGCTCTGTGAGTAGCATTTGATAATTTCTCCCTTCGATTTAATCTTGAAATAAGGTTAAAATCCACTGTCGGGAATTGATCCCCTTATCGAACTTGCGAATTTTAATATATTCTTAACATAATAAAGGGCCTAAATTATGGCAAAGTTATATTTTAGATATGGTACTGTTGGAAGTGCCAAAACCTTGAACCTTTTAGCAGTGGCACATAACTACAGACAACAAGGAAAAAAAATTTTGCTACTCAAGCCAGATTTAGATATTCGGTTTGGTAAAGAGAATATACGCTCACGTGCTGGCCTTGAGATGGTCGCAGATATTCTCATCACCATGGATACAGATCTTCTTGAGGTTGATTTTACAGACATAAGCTGTATTCTTGTAGACGAAGTACAGTTTGTTTCTGCTCATCATATTGATCAGCTAAGAGAAATCACTCTTAGTAGGCAAATACCTATAATCTGCTACGGTCTACGTACTGATTTTAAAACAAAGCTTTTTGAAGGATCTCGTCGCTTAATGGAGCTTGCTGATTCTATTGAAGAAGTTAAGGCTACTTGCCATTTTTGCAATAGAAAATCGATTTTGAATTTACGCCACGTTGATGGTGTCGCTTGTTTTGACGGCCCTGTTGTCCAACTAGGAACTGAAGAAAGATATTATCCTACATGTTACAGCTGTTATGCAGATCAAATAGAAAAAAGTAAGCAAAAAGCTTTTGCCGGTGTTTCATAAGTAAAGCTTGACTCAAGGTCAAGCTTTACTTATGACTTTTATATCTCATCATTTAAGATTTTTTCTCTGTATCTTTCCATCAAACGAACCATGAAGTGTAAGTTGTGAATAGTAGCAAGTGTCAGCCCTGTAATTTCATTGGCTTTAAAAAGATGATGAATATAGGCTAAAGAAAATTTCTTGCAAGTAAAGCATGTACAGCCTTCTTCTATAGGACCAAAATTAGCAGCGTTACTTGCTTTTGTTGTTTTTAAGTTGCCTTGAGATGTCAAGAGCACCCCATGTCTTGCAGCTCTTGTGGGGTAGGAGCTATCAAATGTATCAATACCTAAAGGAACGCACATATCAATAGACTCAAGATCTCCTATGCCTAGAAGATGATTAGGTTTGTTTTCTGGTAAGCGGGGCATTACTGTGCTGAGCATTGTATGCATTTCTTGTTTTGTTTTTCCCAAGCTACCACCTATTGAAAAACCATCAAAGTCCAACGAACTTAAGTATTCACAGCTAATTCTTCTTAACTCTGGATCTATGCCCCCATGTACAACTGCATATAGAGCTTGGTTATTAGGGTTTGCTTTGTGTGCATCGAGCGATCTTTTTTCCCAGCGATGAGTTCTGTCAAGGGATTTTTTTAGTTTTTTCGGGTCAATATGGTATGGAGGGAGTTCATCAAAACAGATCATGATGTCAGCGCCAAGATCTTTTTGGGCACCAATTGAGGTTTCAGGAGTAAGTAGCATTTTACTGCCATCTCTGTAAGACCTAAATAAGACACCATCTTCTGTGATCTTTAAAACCATGCCATCAGTTTTTTTACATCCTTTACTTTTGAGCTCATCTGCAACAGATCCATAGGCAAGGCTAAATACTTGGAATCCTCCGGAGTCGGTGATTATAGGCATTTTTCTTTGAATAAAGTTGTGCAGTCCTCCTGCCTTTTTTACAACTTCAGTTCCAGGTTGTAACATCAGATGGTATGTATTACAGAACATAAGCTGTAGACCTATCGACTCAACAAGAGTGTTATCGAGAGTTTTAAGGGTGCCGTGGGTACCAACACCTACGAAGTTAGGGGTGTCGATCACTCCGTGTGGGGTGTGAATTTTACCCACGCGAGCTCGAGATCTTTTCGAAGTGTGTATGTGCTCGAAGTAAAAATAACTCATGTTGTCTGCTCTACTTGTTTGTATAGTAATTTTTTAGATATCGCGGTTACTGGGTATGACATAAAGATAACAGCCACCTTAACCACAAAGCTCACTAGAATTATATGATATATGTTTTCGACTAGACCGTATAACCCTAAAAAACTAAAAAGAATGGTATCGATTGCTTGAGTCGTAATCAAAGAAAGGGTATTGCGTGTTGATAAGTTTAGATTGGCAAATCTTTTTTTAATCCATCCAAAAAGCCTTATATCGATTTGCTGTA
>VGMB01000054.1 GCA_016866585.1 Chlamydiota bacterium | reverse complement strand
ACAAGACAATCACAATCAGCTACTTAAAAAAAAAGCCTTGAATAGGAGCCTTTTAGAAAAAGAATCGACAAGTTATCAACAAAAGTTCCACACAAATTTTTAAGTAGATGATAACTCAAAAATAAGCCACACTGAAAGTCATGAGTAAAAAAAAAGATAAACCATATTTTGTACAATCCGCAGCAGTAAAGCAGATGTATATAGACTGCTATGAGATCTTATTTGACCCAATTGATATAAAAGAAAAAAGCTCAATTCCCCCCCGACATGTAGCTGAATACTTAAAACTATTGGAACAAGTACAGTTGCAACAGGGAAAATACCTAGATGAAGTCCTTAAGCTAAAAGAAAAATGCCCTAATAGCCCTGAAGTCGACAATCTTCTAGGATACGTCTATGCACAAACCAAACAAATCCAAAAAGCTAACGAGCTTATAGAATTAGGATATAAAAAATATCCGGAGTATTTTTTTGCCAAAATTAACTACGCAGACCTTTTGCTTAGAAGAAAAAAAATAAACGAAGTGAATAAGGTATTTCCGTTTGATGAAATCAAGGATAATTTCGATCAAAGAATCAGGTATCATGTATCAGAATACAGGAGCTTTATGCTTCTTAAATCCAGATATTATATGGAGCTAAAAAATAAAGAAAAAGCTTACTATTATTTTGATAAGGCCCTTAAGGCAGACCCAGCAAATATCTCGGTGATAAACCTAGAAAAGAAACTTAAAAGTTCTTTTCGCTTTCATAAAGTATTTTCTTTAATTAGAAAAATCAGAAAAAACTTCAACAAATCCTCTACTATTTCTTGATTAGATTTACTAAAATCCCCTAGAGTAATTCAAATTTAATAAAAAAGTTTTTACTATGAGACGCTTATTTTCAAAAAAACACTACAGTCTTAAAAAGAGTACTGCAGTACTGATCCATACATTTCATCTATACAAAAAAAAGAAAGTCAAACTTTCAGCAAGGGAAAAAGGGCTTATCGAGAGCAGTATTAAAACACTGCAAGACGATATAATGAACAATGATAAAGAAAAAGCATATGCAAGTGCTAAAAATCTAGAAGATTTATCCCTTGTCTATTTAAAGAAAAATTCACTTGAAAAAACCAAAGATACAGCTATTACACTAGTGCTCGCTTTATGTGCCGCTGTAGTCATACGTCAAAGTTGGTTTGAGCTTTACGAAATACCAACTGGATCTATGCGTCCAACCCTCAAGGAGCAAGATAGACTTTACGTTTCTAAAACTACCTTTGGGATAAACATACCACTGACAACAAATCATCTTTTATTTAATCCAAAACTGGTAGAGAGAAATGGAATATTTGTCTTTACAGGACAAAATATGGACATTCGAGATGTTGATACAAAATACTTTTTCATATTTCCTGGAAAAAAACAGTACATAAAACGACTAATGGCAAAACCAGGTGACACCGTGTACTTCTACGGCGGTCAGATGTATGGCATAGATCAAGATAATCAGGATATATCCTCCTCTTTACAAAATGAAAATCTGAGTAAAATTGAACACATTCCTTTTATTTATCCAGAAGGGAAACTACTTCTTGGTAACAAAACAGCCTTTGATGTTTATCCGAATGTAACAATATACCAAATGAACGAACCTGTAGCTCGTATGCAACTACAGGGAAAAAAAGTTACCGGAGAGATGCTAAGAGTATGTCCGACAGCAACAAGATGCCCTCCTCCTGTAAACGAGTACTATGAATTATGGGGTTTTAAAAACTTTGCAATGTCTCGTATTCTTACTAAAGACGAAGCTAAATCTTTAAGCGAACTTACAGATGCTAGTACATCTCAATCGAACTATTATTTAGAACTTCAACACCACCCTTCTTTACAATCTGCTAAATTATCTAGAGATGAGCGTGGCAGACTAAGACCCATGCTCGGACACAGCGTATCTATAATGTCAATTAATGAAGAACATCTAAAAGAGATCTTCAACAACTTGTACACCGCTCGTTTTATCGTCAAAAATGGGTTTGCCCACAGGTATGGTTCGATCACGCACCAACTAAATAATGGAGCATTTTTGCCTCGCCTTGTGGATGTTCCTGATGGTACTTATGAGTTCTATTATGGAAAGGCATATGAAGTAAAATGGCAAGGAATCACGAAAGAATTACCTCCATCGCACCCACTTTGCAAGTTTAGCATAGATAAAGTAATCACCCTATATAACTTAGGTATTGAATTTGATACTAGATTCTCTCCTTCGATGAAATTTAGTCTAAACCCATCGAGATACGCTTATTTCCGTAATGGAGATCTATATCTCATGGGAGCTGCTATTATCAAAAAAGAATCACAAGAAATGCAATCTTTCTTAGCTAACGAAAAAAGTAAGCAACAAGCACATAACCTCCAGTATCCATACATACCCTTCGAAGATAGTGGGGCTCCACTTCTTCCCGATGGTTCGTTAGACAAGGAGTTTGTAAAGAAATACGGTCTGACAATTCCTTTGGAATCGTATCTAGCTTTAGGAGATAATCATGCGATGAGCGCTGACAGTAGAGACTTTGGCTTCGTCCCTGAAAGCAATCTAAGAGGAGCTCCTGATGTAATTTTCTGGCCAGTCGGACCAAGATGGGGTCGACCTGATCAACCCCCGTATCCCTTCTTTAATCTACCGAGAACAGTAGTATGGGGATGCCTTAGTTTGATAGGAGGTATTTACTACTTGAGATCAAGAAGAAGGAATAAACTTCCCATAGAACTATAAAAAAACACCCAGTATAAACTGGGTGTTTTGTTTATTAATTACCGCTAATTCTCAAAGCGATGACAGCAGTTTCTCCATTAAGATCCCACTGTTGACCTTCAAGATCATCAATGAATTCCACATGAAGAGCTAAAACCTCATGACATATGTATTCTTGATATTCATGGAAAGCCTTTTTAACTCTTTCTGTAGTCTTCATTTGCACTGATATTCTATCTACAACAGCATATCCATCTTCTCTTCTCATCGTGTTGATCTTATTCACTATTTCTCTAGCTAAACCTTCTATTAAAAGATCATCACTTAAAGAAGTATCAAGGGCAACAGTTATATTATCTATAGTCTGAGCAACAACACCTTCTAAAACTTTTCGCTCGACGGCGACATCTTCAGAAGTAAGCTCTATAGATTGTCCTTCCACTTCTATAATAACATTCTTGCTCGCTAGCAGGTCAGCTAACTTTTGGTTATCAAAGTTTTGAACAACTTTCTGAACACTGTTCATAAGTTTTCCAACTTTTTTACCAAGAACTCTAAAATTTGGCTTAGCTATAAGAGCTACAAAAGAAGTCTCTTCTTCATGAAAAATGACATCCTTAACGTTAAGTTCATCTGCTATCAAATTCTTTTGGTCTTTTAATGATTGAAGAACGTGAGGATCCGCAGAAACAACATGAGCTTTTGACAAAGGTTGTCTCACCTTAATTTTATGCTCTTTTCTAAGGGCATGCCCAGAACTTACAACTACCTGAACGGCAGCCATTTCACGCTCTAAATCGTGTAATCTATTAGCAGGATTATAAATCGGAAAATCACATAGATGAACTGATTGAAGATCCGAATCCACTTTTAATTCTTGGTAAATAGACTCGCTAATAAATGGAACAAAAGGAGCTGCAATCTTTGAAAGAGTTAAAAGAACAGTATAGAGAGTTTCAAATGCTTGATCTCTATCGGCAGAGGCCTGCTCAGACCAAAATCTTGCTCTACTGCGTCTGATATACCAATTTGTTAACTGATCTATAAAACCAACAAAAGGTTCTACTGCCTTACTTAATTCATACTGATCCATGGAATCCGTTACATCCAAAACCAATTTTTCAAGTAGAGAAAGTATCCATTTATCTATATCTGCAGATGGCTTATCGAAAGGTTTTGTATCTGGATGCCAGTTATAAATCTTGGCATATGTGGAAAAGAAGACAAAGCTATTCCATAAAGGAATCAAAGCCTGTCTTAAAACGAGCTCTACACCTTTTTCAGAGAAGCGTAGATCATCGGCCTGAACTGCTGGACTATTAAGCAAATACAGTCTAACAGCGTCTGCGCCATATTGATTAACAACAATTTCTGGCTCTGGATAATTTTTAAGACGCTTGGACATCTTAGTGCCATCTTCAGCTAGAATAATACCATTAACAATAACGTTTTTAAACGCAGGCTTATCAAATAAAGCCGATGAAAGCACAGTTAATGTATAAAACCATCCCCTTGTCTGATCCAGTCCTTCTGCAATAAAGTCTGCAGGAAATGCAGACATAGTCTGATCTTTATTTTCAAAAGGATAGTGATTTTGCGCATATGGCATAGAGCCAGACTCAAACCAGCAATCAAAAACCTCTGTAATCCTTTTGAAGATTTTACCATTATACTCAAAAGTTACATCATCTATGTAGTGCCGATGTAGATCATCTATTTTTTGACCGCTAAGATCTTCTAGTTCTCTCACTGAGGAAATAACCTTAAGCTCCCCATCTTCGCTGCGCCATATTGGTATAGGTGTACCCCAATAACGGTTGCGAGAAACAGCCCAGTCTCTGGCATTTTCAAGCCACTTACCGAATCTTCCCTCTTTCACATGCTCTGGAACCCAATGGATTTTTTCATTTGCATTGATCATCTTATCTTTGACTTTTTCAACAGCTATGAACCACGTCCTTACAGCTCTGTAAATTAAAGGGGTATCTGATCTCCAACAAAAGGGATATCTATGGTGAATCTGGCTGTGATGAAAGACTCTTCCTTCGGCCTTTAGCCTTTTTATGATCTCTTTATCGGCATCTTTAACAAAAAGACCTTCGAAATCTGAGACTTCCTTTGTGAACTTCCCGTTATGGTCTACAGGGCATACAAGTTCTATTCCTTCTCGCATGCAAGCATAGAAGTCCACCTCACCAAAAGCTGGTGCTGAATGAACAAGTCCCGTACCATCTTCTGAGGAAACGCTCTCCTCTTCAATAATCCTAAATGATTTATCTTGAGCTTTCTTAGAAAAATAAGAGAACATAGGAACATATTTCCTTCCTATAAGTTCCTTGCCTAAATAGCTCTTTACAATCTCATACTCTTCATGATTTTTGAAATATGCTTGTAATCGATCCTTTGCTAGGATGAAGAACTTTGACGTTTTCTTTTCTTTGATCTTAACATACTCAAGCTCCTTCTTAATCATAATAGCAAGGTTTGAAGGAAGAGTCCAAGGTGTCGTCGTCCACACTAGTAAAGAAACATCAGGTTGATCTTCAAGAGGAAATGTCACGGTAAGAGAAGGATCGTCAACGTCTTTATAATTAAGATTTGCTTCAAAGTTAGATAAAGGAGTTCCAAGTTTCGCAGAAAAAGGCATGACTTTGAATCCTTCATAAACAAGGCCTTTTTCAAAAAGTTGCGCGAACACCCACCATACGGATTCCATGAAATTTTTATCCATAGTGCGGTATACGTTCTCAAATGAAACCCATCTTCCCATCCTGCTAACGGTACTTTCCCATTCCTTAGTGTATCTTAAAACGATGGATCTGCACTCTTCATTGAATTTTGCTATGCCGAATGATTCGATCGCAGATGCTCCTGAGAGTTGTTGAGCTTTTTCAATTTCATTTTCAACAGGTAGACCATGACAATCCCAACCAAAGCGCCTAGGGACCTTAAAACCTTTCATAGTCTTGTATCTAGGTACTACATCTTTTATTGTCCCGGCCAAAATATGTCCATAGTGAGGAAGGCCTGTGGCAAAAGGAGGTCCATCGTAAAAGGAAAACAGAGGAGCATCTTCCCTTTGAGCAATACTTCTTTTAAATGTATCTTCTAATTTCCATAGCTCTAAAATTCTTTCTTCTCTTTGAGGAAAGGTTTCATTCTGTCTTGTTTCAAACATAGCTCAAGCTCCCATCTTCTTAAAATATAGAGGCAAATTTTACAAGAACACTAGGTTTGTCTCAACATTTAATAATACAATCATTTCTAAAGGGTCTTTAGCATAACTTACTAATAACCACAGTGTTAAATTTAATTAGCCAAAACCCCTGCAAGTATCTAGGCATAAAGGCTTTACTTTGAGAAATGATTTTGATAGACTGCATAGAGTAATTTAATTCAAATTTATGTTACAATAAACCCGGGGGTGTCATGGTATCGACTTGGGAATAAAGTAACAGTGGCATGCGGAGGACGTCGGTTGGCCTCCTTAATCATCCGATAAAACAATAATTGCAGAAGACGAATATCTTCTAGCTGCTTAAGACTTAACCGTCTTAAGCTGCCGATAACCCAGGGTCTGATCGGGAGCCTTGGATGTTATCGTCATACATCCTGGTATGGATTCTACTAGTTTAAGACTCTTTGGGGTAGAATTCGAGATTAAAAGGGACAGATGAGCTCTTTGTGTGGCGTCTTCCATCCGGGCTCATTCACCTTGAAGGCGATAAGCATGTAGTCATTATTATAGAGTTCGCTAAGGACGAGAGTTCGATTCTCTCCACCTCCATTCAAAATTAAGGCTTCAGTTTTACGACTGAAGTCTTTTGTTTTTAGTGACATACAATCAACATTCACACCGAAAAATTCCACTGCATAAAGCCAAATTACGCAAATTTTACGCAGTAGACTGGATGAAATTGCAGTAAAACTCTGCGATTTCTTACCCATTTAGCCAACGAGATGTTGGCCAACTGAAAGCAAGCATTTTTCACAAAAAACAGCATGTTTTTGTGAAATTTACGGCTTTCTTATTGCTAATTTCACAAAAACATGCTATTTTTTGTGAAAAACAGAGGCTGGTCATAATGCGTCATAGCGCTGAAACAAAAATCAAAAATAGAATCATTGAACATGGTCCTGGCTGGTGCTTTACGCCGATGCATTTTTCAGACCTAGGAAGCGATGCCTCGATTAGGAAAGCATTATCACAACTTGAAAAACAAGAATTCATACGAAGACTTGCAAGAGGTCTTTATGATTATCCTAAAAAACACGATACATTGGGCGTCATTCCCCCCGATTTAAATGAAGTAGCAAGGGCAATTGCAGAAAAAGATGGGGTGCTAATCCAACCAGCAGGTGCCCATGCAGCGAATTTAGTTGGCCTTTCCACGCAAGTTCCTGGTCGAGTTATATTTCTAACTGAAGCCGCTTCCAAAAAAGTCAAAATTGGTAATCAAGAAATAATCTTCAGAAAAACAACCAAGAAAAACATGCTTTCTGCAGGGACTAAGGAAGGTCTTTTGATCCAAGCTTTGAAAAATTTAGGAAAAGATCATATCGATCAAAAAGCACGCCTACAAATTGCAAAATTCCTCGAAAACTCCTCCAAAGAAGAAATCAAAAAGAACATGAAATTCGCTCCAGCCTGGATACGAGCTCTTGTTTTTGACATAATGGAGCTTAAGCCATGAATGAAATCGATCTTTTAACTCAGGATGAACGAGAACTTTTCTTTCAAACAGCTGCCGATATCCAAAACATGTCTTTTGAAATTATCGAAAAAGACTTTTGGGTTGTATGGATTTTAGGAAGGTTGTTTTCATTGGAAAAAGTGAGGCCCTATCTCACCTTTAAAGGAGGGACCTCTCTTTCAAAAGTATATAAATTGATTGATCGTTTTTCCGAAGATATTGATCTTTCCATTGAACGAGACTTTTTTGGTTTTGGGACTCCCAATAATCCCGAAAATGCACCTTCAAAGAAAAAACAAAATCTCCTCATTGAAAATCTCTCCGAAGCTTGCTCAAGCTATGTACAAAATGAGTTGTTACATGAGCTAACAAATGCGATTAGCGCAGAACTTGGAACCAATAAAGGATGGCAACTTCTTGCAGACTCGGACGACCCTGACTGCAAAACGTTATTATTTGAATACCAAAGCAAAAAATCAAATGCCGACTATGTCCGACCTATTGTGAAAATAGAGATAGGTGCAAGATCAGAACATTGGCCTGTAAGCGACCATATCGTACACAGCTACACCAAAGAAGCATTAAAAGAAAAAGTTCATGAGCCAGAAACAAAAATTCGTGTATTGAATGCTGAAAGAACGTTTTGGGAAAAAGCAACTATTCTGCATCAATATGTTCATTTACCTGCAGATAAAAAACTCCCTCCACGCATTTCCAGGCACTTCTACGATTTTTTCCGATTGCTAAATTCCCCGATAAAGAAAAAGGCCATTGAAGAGTCAAACTTACTTGAAAGAGTAGCCAATCATAAAAGCATTTATTTTGCGTCGGGTTGGGCGAGCTATGGCACAGCCAGAAAGGGAACATTGAAACTTGTTCCACCACCCCATGTTTTAAAAGAACTTCAAAAAGATTACGGGTTAATGGAATCCATGATTTTCAGAGAGATTCCCGCATGGGAATTAATTCTAAAAACGATTGGACAATTTGAAGAAGAATTTAATTGCGTTACAAGATAGAATATCATTACCGCTCAAAAAAATCTAAGAAAATCTCAGCGATTCCCGCTGACTATTCGAATATTCAAATT
>VGMB01000053.1 GCA_016866585.1 Chlamydiota bacterium | reverse complement strand
AAATTTGAGCAAGATGCATCGGTGGTTAGAGTCCTTGGATCTAAATCTTTCGACATTATACTTCTGATCTCTTTTTTTAAAGCTAATGCGAACTTTACTTTACGTTAACAATTTTTTCAAACAATCCTTGCGATGAAGTTGTTTAAATTGTAGGAATTTTAGAGGCAAGATGTTGAATTATAGGTTCTTAAAAAAAACGGTCCCTTTTTTATTTTTTTTCATTCTTTTGCTTGCATCATCTTGCGAGTCTGCGGCGAGGCAGGCGAAAAAATTGATGAATGAAAAAAGAAATAAGAATTTATTTTTATCAATTTCAGCTGATGTGATGTCACTAGACCCTAGATACGGAGCAGATGGAACATCCTCACAAGTAATTAAAATGCTGTTTGAAGGCCTTATGTACAATGATTCTGATGGAAAGGTTTCTCCAGCTATCGCTGAGTCTTTTGAGGTTTCCCCTGATAAAAAAAGCTATCTTTTTACTCTAAGAGAATGTCAGTGGTCAAATGGCATAGATGTTACGGCCTATGATTTTGAGTATGCTTGGAAGAGCGTAGTTGATTTGAATAATAAGCAAGCTTCGATGGCTGCTCACAATTTTTTTATTTTAAAAAATGTATTAAAATATCGAAGTCAGGAATGTGATCTTGATCAAATTGGGGTTCGAGCATTGGATGCCAGAACGCTAAAAGTTGAGCTTGAAAATCCTATCCCCTATTTTTTAGAAGCGTTAACTAATACATGGTTTTTTCCTGTATGTAAAATGGTAGATCAGAACGCTAAGATATGGAACAAGGAAATAGGAAAAGGCTTTGTATGCAATGGCCCTTTTCAGCCTGTAGAACATAAGCTGGATTACAAAATTGTAATGGAGAAAAACCCTCTTTTTTGGGATGCATGTAACGTCCAGTTAAGTAAGATTAATATTTTTATCATCAAGGATGCGATGACAAGATTCTGTCTTTTTGAAAAAGGTAGAATTGATTGGTTAGGAAAACCGCTATCTGGTCTTCCGCTAGATGCCTGTGCTATACTAAGAAAAGAAAAAAAAATTAATCTATCACCTTCACTTGGTGTTTACTGGTACTTTTTTAACACCGAAAGATTTCCGTTTACCAATAAAAATATGAGGAAAGCATTTGCTTTCGCCGTGAACAGAACCGAAATCACTGAATTTATGCTCCAGTCTGATGAAGAACCTGCAGATTCTATTTTACCCCTTGCATATGGGGTAAATCAAAAAAAATATTTTGATGAAAATTCTTTATCAAAGGCTAGAGAGTATTTTGACATTGGTTTAATTGAGCTTGGAATTAAGAAAGAAAATTTACCCGAACTGACAATTAGTTATAATACGGATGAAATTCATCAAAATGTTGCGCAAATAATTCAACAGCAAATTTATGAGGTCTTAGGTGTAAAGTTAAAGCTTCGTCACGTTGATTGGAGGATTCACTATGCTAATTTAATACAGGGGGATTTTTGTATAGGAGGGATGATGTGGCATTCTTGGATTAGAGATCCCATATATATACTCCAGACTTTTAAGGATCACGATGATGGTATTAACATGGCGAGATGGTATAATGAAAAATTTAAGCAATTACTGTGGCTGTCTGATAAAGAAGTTAATCTCTCGAAAAGAAAAAAGCTGTTGTCCGAAGCTCTTGATGTATTGATGGAGGAAATGCCGGTTATTCCAATATATTTCACAAGTATAGCCTATGGAAAAGCAGAGAACCTTAAAAATGCTATAGTCCTAGAAAATTCGATGCTTGATTTTAGGCATGCTTATTTTAGTGAAACTGAGCAGACCCACCCTTCAAACTGAGCTAGACAGTGATTCTATCGAGATTTCATGAAATTGGAACGAGTCATAATGCTTTATCAATTCCTCTGCTAGGCCCTCGTCTTCTAGTTTGATTTGTTCATATACTTTCAAGCCCTTAGAGTTATGACCTTGTTCGAAATATAAAACACCAAGCCTAAAAAGTATTTTTTTATCAAAGTTCTCAACTTTCAAAAGATGCTCATACTCCTTTATTTCAAGTTCTGGGCAGCCCTTACTATGATAAATTTCTGCAAGTTGTTTATGCACCCAGGGGTCTTGAGGAGAGTATTCGTTAAGTATTTTGAGTTCTTCTATAGCCCGATCACATGCTAAATGAAACTTGGCTAAGATCTCTTTGGATTGATACTCAGGCGATATCCAATTAAGATTGGATTTTTCGTTGAGTAATACTGGAGATATATAAATTTTTGAAAGTGCTATATATCCATTCGCCAGATTGGCGTGGGCTTCTGTGTCCGTTGGAAGTGTTTTTACAAGTGCTACTGTTTCATTTATGCTAGATAATAACAGGAGTTCTTTCATTTTAAGGAGGTCTTTCCAGTGCATCCAGATACTGAATTTTTTAAGCAACGGTGCGAGGGTTTGAAATCTCTCTGGAATAGGATAGAAAGATCCTTCTAATTCATTAAGTTGGCCTGCTAAATTGGAAAGGCAAAAAGAAGTTTTAAGAAAGTAGTTCAAAGAACCTTTAGTATCCGTGATAACTTTTTCACAGCTGTCATGAAACTCTTTTTTTATATCAATAAATTGCTGAGGCTTTTTGGCTTGAAAATAGAAATAGAGTACAAAATATAAAAAGCCTATAAAAAAAACAAAGCCAATAAGAAAGCCTGACCAGAAGGATTTTGAGAAAAAGGAAAAGAATAGTAAGGTGGCTAGGATTAAACAAATTCCGATTGATATGAAAATTATGTGAAAGTTGGCATAATAATGGGATAATTTTTTAAATTTTATAATAAAGTCATGCGAAAGTATGTTGATATTCTGTTGCAAAGAATTGCCAGATAATTTTGCAATATTCGTGTTATTATGAGTTGTGTCTCTACGTAGCATATGAGTCCTCGCCATCTCTGACTACGATTTAACTCAAAGATTGTATTTGTCTCAAATCATTTTAATAAAATTTATGAGTTATTTTTTAAAGGAGTCCCTTTTTGAAAAATTAATAAAATAATCAGAGAAGCAAAGACTAAAAGAGAGCTAAAGGAGTAGACGGCGCTAGGGTCGATGGAAGCTACTAGTCCTCCTATAATTGGTCCAAATATGCCCCCGAGCGCAGAAAAAGATTGATTTATACCAAGAGCTTTCCCTTGTATATTCGATTCTGCTTGTAGAGATACTAATGATAAACTATTAGACCAGCACAAAGCTGCAACAGCAACGCAGATGTAGAAGATCGTTGCTGGTACGTAAGAAGGTGTGTTGCTGATGAAAAACATTAAAAGAAGATTGCACGCCAAAATAGATAGAGTGAACTTTAAAGTTGTTGATGGATGAATTCCGCATAAGAATTTGCTAAAGAGGAAGTTCGATAATCCCCATATAACACCCAAAAATATAAAAAAAATAGGAAGATTTTTTGGATTTATATGAAATTTTGTAAGAAGTAAGGTGGGAAAAAATTGAGTTGCTGTGACCCAGCTCATCATATAAAAGAAGAATATTAAATAAGCATAACGAAGATTTTTTAGTTTAAGGGTAGAGATTATATTTCTAATCCCTATCAAAGGATTTATCTGAAGCTGATTGTATTTTTTTATTGGATCTACAAAAAACAGTAAAATCAGTATTAAGTTTATAAAAAACAAACCTGCAATGATGATAAAGGGAATAGCAGGTCCGAAATATTTATTGAATGAAGGATCAGAAAAAATTCCCCCTATTGATATAGACGAAATAGATGCAAGTCCTCCCACTGCGGCAATTTTACTAAAGTTTTTTGTTCTCTCTTCCTCAGAGCTACTCATATCGACAAGGCTGGCAAGACATATAGATTGATTTCCCGCAAAAAGTCCAGTGCTGACTCTACCCAAAAAAAGTAAAATGATTGAGTTAGATAATATTGCTGAGGCAGTGAGTATGTAGCCTAAGGTAAGTCCGCTTATAGTTAATGTAAACACTTTTTTTCTGCCTATAGAATCAGAAAGAGCCCCAATAAAAGGAGCACCAAAAAATTGAGATAAGGGAAATGCAGCTATTAATAGACCTAAAACAAAGGTGTTATGAACAACCTGCGAGGTGCTTTTGAAAAAATTAGTTGATCCATCTAACAGAAGAGGGGTAAATATTGGATATATTAGGAATGTTCCAAAGTTATCTAAGAAAAAGGTTAAGTAGATGCTGAATTTAGAGTACTTGCGCAATCGGTTATCCTTATTTTTAACTTCCAAATAACACATAAAGATTAAATATAACAATTGCTATTTCAGAGAAAATAAAAGTCTTGGTAGGTGTGATATAGACGGGACTCACATCCCGTCTACATTCTTATTTTTTTTGTGGAGCGGCTGGTTCATCTTTGAATCTGTATCCAATACCTCTTACAGTTTCGATCCAATCAAAGTTAGGGCCTAATTTTTTTCTTAAAGATGCGATATGAACGTCGATATTCCTATCTACAATAAAGGCATCATCGTTGTGAATATCATCTAGAAGTTGATTTCTTGTAAGAACCTTTCCTCTATTAGAAAGTAGCCTTTTCAATATTCCAAATTCTGAAAGTGTTATCGTTATGATTTTATCAGCTTTTCTTAAAAGATAGCGTTCAGTCTCTAGCGTGAATTCCCCAAAACTCAAAATGCTTTGAGAATCTTCAGAAGAATCATCGTCCTTAGATCTTCGCAGAATAGCTTTTACTTTTGAAAATAATACTTTAGGTGAGAATGGTTTAGGAATGTAATCGTCAGCACCCAGCTCTAAACCTAGTATAACGTCGAGCTCTTCTGATTTAGCGGTAAGGATAATAACGGGGATTGATTTTAAGTCAGGGTGGTTTTTGATTTTTCTGCAGACATCAAACCCATTTTGACCAGGGAGCATGATATCAAGTAGGACTAGATCTGGTCTTTCCCTCTCTACAGCTTTAAAACCATTGATGCCATCAACTTCAACATGTAATTTATAACCAGTGATTTCTGCTTGTAATTTTATGAGGGCTGCTATGTCTTCTTCGTCTTCAATAAGAAGAATTCTTTTTTTTTGCGTCATATTTTACCTCTATAATTGCCCATTCTAACTTTATTCAAGCAGTTTATTTAAATTTTTTCACGACAATTCTTTTATTTTAACCATACTTTTTTAATTTCTGGTATACAAGACCCTAAAAATCTCGCTCCTAAGAGTTTAAATTTTTCAGGGTCATCAGTTGTGTAAAAAAAATGATTCCCGGTCTTTTTTTGGGTACTTATAAGTGCGTTGTTTTTAAGAAAATCTCTTACGTACTTTGCACAGCTAACCCCTGGATCAATAATTTCGCAATTTGGATTTAGGTAGTTCTTTATTTCGGGCTTTAGTAAGGGATAATGAGTGCATCCAAGTATGGCGGTGTTCATATTTAGGTTTTTAATAGGCTTTAAATAGAAATTCATAACTTCTTGGACGATCGGGCCTGTTGTAAAACCTTCCTCTACTAAAGGAGCAAATAATGGACAGGGAACTGCAAGACATTCTGTAGATGGGGATAGTTGTTGGATGGCTTTTTGATAGACTTGAGAATCAATCGTTGCTTGTGTTGCAAGAATAAGGATTTTGGATTTGTCCTTACTGGATAAAAAATCGGATAGGCATGGATCTATCATCCCAATCACTGGGATATTTAATTTTTCATTCAGTTTGAAGCACGCATAAGAGGATGCTGTATGGCACGCAATAACAATTAATTTAACATTCTGTTCGTATAAAAATTGACAACATTCAGAAGAATAACTTTGGATAACTTCTGGACTTTTATTGCCATAAGGAAGCCTAGCAGAATCACCAAGGTATACTATGCTCTCATAAGGTAGTAATTTAGCTAATTGCTTCATTACCGTTAACCCTCCAAAACCAGAATCAAAAACACCTATGGGTAAATCACAATTTGGGGATTCAACCATTTGGAATTTTTATCTCCTGTCCAACAACAATTTTATGCGAAGAAATATTGTTTTCCTTTTGTATAGCATCGACTGTTGTTTTGTGGGCTTTTGCTATTTTTTCTAAGTTATCACCAGGTTTAACTTTATAGACATTCGTACTTGTACTTATAGATGAAGAGTTTGGTTTGTTTTTTATAGCTTGAGTCAGAGATTTAAGAGTAGTCTTTAGGTCTGAAAGTTCGTTGATTGCCTTATTGTGAGCGTTAATTTCAGATTCCAATTCTTTTATTCTGTTATAATATTGAGAAAAAGATTGGCTTGTCTGATTAGCATGAGTGCTAAGTTGTTTTAAGTCAGCTGTAAGTTTCTCTTGAGAGTTTTCTAATTGATTTATCTTTTTTTCCAGTAAAGATAGTTTTATCTCTGAATGAGGAGCAGAGCTTGTGCTCTGCACCTTCCCATTTTTGTTAGAGGCTTCTTGAGCTCTAATTTTTTCTTCCAGAATTTGGATTTCGACTTGAGTGTTATTCAGAGCATACTTCATATCAGAAAGTTCTATACGCATTTCATCAATAGCTACAGACGTGTCATATCTGTCTTTTTGTACCATAGCCAGTTGTGATGTGCACGAGCTCATAATAATCAAAATTGCTAAAATCCCCATTCTGTACATGAAATCACACCTTATTTTTGTTGATATATTTTAAATTCTGCCCTTCTGTTTTTCGCCCAGGCTACATTAGTATTAGAGGCGTCTAATAAATGTTCTTTACCGTAGGAAACAGTATGGATTTGTTCAGGATTCACACCTTTTTGTACTAGAAAGGCTCTTACAGCATTAGCTCGTCTGGTTCCAAGAGCAAGATTATATGCCTCAGGCCCTCTTTGATCGCAGTGTCCAGATACAAATATGTATGTTTTAGGGTTGCTTTTAAGATAATTTGCTACTTTATTTAATGTTTGCATATCATCTTGTTGCTTTATCACATGTTCGTCTGTACCGAAATGCACGGTTCTAAAGATAGATGCAAGGAATGCTGTAGGCACTTTGAAGCCCTCTATGCCTGGTAGGAAGCTACCCTCTTCACCTGGTGACATTTTGGGTTGTGCTATGGCAACTTCTGAGTATTGCTGTTTTAAATCTTCATCTTTTAAAGGAATAAATTCATCTTCTTGGCTAGAAAATGAGATCTCTTCTTCGGAGTATGAGTTTTGATCATTATCTCCCCAAAGTACTCTATGCCCAGCTCTTCTGTAGCTCCCCATACTCGTTGAGTTATCATCCCATGTGTCGCTTTTGTTATTTTGGCAGCCTGTAAGCATTATAAATGCTGCTGACATTGCTGCTAGCCATAATGATTTAGTTTTCATGAATCCCTCTCATTCTTAGTTTAAATTTTATCTGGGTCCCCATGTTGGATAGTGTTTTTTTCCAGGACCATTTGTGATTCTTATCGCTTCAGGTTGTTTAAGATTAACCACATATAAATCTGACGAATTTGAGTCGGTAGAGTTAAAAATTAGGTGTAGGCTGTTTTCTGCCCAGCAGGGGTTTTCTTTATTCCCACCGCCAAACGTTAACTGGCTTTCTTCCCCGGTAGTAAAATCGTAGATCCATATTTGTCTTATACCTTCCGTTTTAGCACTATAAGCTAATTTTGTGCCATCAGGAGACCAAGAAGGACAGGAATTTTCTCTGTTTTGTTTGGTTATCAATACAGGTTGAGCCCTTTTTTCTCCTCTAATTGAAGGTATAGTATAAATGCGAGTAGATCCATCTTTATCTGAGGCAAAAGCTATTTTGGTTCCATCTGGGCTGAATGTAGGAGATGCTTGTGTTGATCTTGGATAAGAAAAAAGTTGAATAGGTGTCCCCATTTTTCCCTTGGATGGTTCTATTGATTGAACGAATAAGTCTGCTCGGCCACTCGCATCACATATGAAAGCTAATAAGTCTCTATTTTTAGATATTGCTGGAAGTAATTGATTACCACGTATATCGACTGCTTTTGTATTTTGATTTCCGTCCATTGAGGAAATGTAGATCTTTGGTTGGCCAGTTTTATAGTTAACATAGAAAAACATATCTTTAGAAGAATTGCCCTTCGGTAGGAGTACTGGAGTTACGCAAAAGGTGTTCTCCTTAGTTACTTGCTTAGCATTATATCCATCCCAATCACACTCCCAGATTTCTGAAATGCTTTTAGATCCATCTTCAAAGGCTTTGTTTTGGAATGAGTAGAGTATTCTTGAGTTAGCTATTCCAATCTCGTTAAATAAAACATAATGAATCATATCAGCAATTTTATGCACAGATCTTCTATCTTCAGATAAGTTGCCTGTTAGCATCACATCGGATATCGTTTTTATGTGATTAGTATTATTATCAAGAACAGTTACAGATAATTTTTTGGAGATTATTGTGAATTTTACTCCATATGGTATATTTGTGGTTCTCCATAATTTTAGATCTGTAGCATTTTTTGAAATCGCGTTGGATAAGACTTTATCCTTTTCAGCTGATTTATTAATTACTTTGGTTTTTCCATTGTTATTGAAATCGTGCGAGATTACTTTTTCAAGATCTTTAAGATAATTAACAGAAAATGATGTGTCTG
>VGMB01000052.1 GCA_016866585.1 Chlamydiota bacterium | reverse complement strand
AAGGTTCTGATTGTTCTATTTTAACAGGATTAATGATTTCTTCTTTTACAATATTATTATTTGCACCTTCTTGTTGAGGTGTACTTTTATTGACTTTCACATCAATATCTTTTTCATCAAAGGGAGTAGACTGGTTATTAGCGAGAAATATAAAGTTTTCAAAGGCTTCTTCTAGAGCTGAATCCTTTTCAACAAGACTTAGCTCTTCATCGGAAAAAATTGATGTGGGTTGAGGTTTAGATTTACTAAAAAATGAAGTAGCATAGATTTCTATTGGATGCTTGTAGAATAAATAAACAACCATGAGATGTAAAAACAGAGAAGCTGTTATACATTTCAAAAGAATTGATTTATTGGAAAAATTATTTTTTATTGCTTGGATCATAGTGTTTTTTCCATAGCCTCCAATTTGGAGTGTATACGTTTAGAAAGATCTAGGGGCAAATTTTTGCTATCGGCAAGTTCTCTAAATCCTATGATAGCACTTCTAATTAGTGATGGTGCCTCAGAACGTCTTTTTTCAATTAAACAAAGTTCTGCTTTTTTTAAGTATATTAATGAGTCAATATATTTTAAGTAATTTTTATATACTTCTTTTTTTTCTGGATAAAGGTTATTTGGACTTAGATATTCTGTTATTGCAGGGTCATCACTATTGGAAAAGTTGTTTTTAAGTATTTCCAGAAGGTGCAATTCTTTTTCAACTTTCTTATCTTTATGCATGTGGGCTGTTTTTAGATCTATATACGTAAGACCAGCCTCTAGATGAGTGGGTTCCGAATAAATTTTTTTCCGAATCTCTAAGCTTTTTAAATCATCTAAAATAGAAAGAAATTCTGGAGCTTCATTATCAAAATCAGTTGCATCAAGAATTTTATATTTTAAGCGACATTTTTCAATTATAGCTACGTTGGCTATGTAGGAAGAAGCAAATTCGGAACTAGTAATAAGATGATCGTAAGTATCTATAGCATCATTAACTAAACCGATGTCACTGTAGGTGGCAGCTAATTCTAGAAGGGCTTTTCTGGGATACTTCCATTCTATATTGGGATATTTTTTTTGTTGATATACAAGAACTTCTAAAACATCCAATTTTTCTGTTTTTTTGTTCAGTCTACCCAAAAGATCTGATAGCTTGAGCATCTCAACTTCGTTTAATATTGCTTCGTTTTTTATATTAGATGATGGGGGATAATGGTTTATATCTAAAATGTTTTCTATTAGAGCGATGGTTTTTTCTATTAAATGGTGACCATCTAAAGATGGCATGTATTGTTGTTTTTCGATTTTTCCATAAAAATGGTTGGATAGCCAATAAGCATTATTCTTTTTTAATTTACTTCCACACTCAAAAGAAGAAAAAAGATGAAGGGCAGCTTTGTCTATTAGTTCATCTTTCTGATCACCTGTGCTATTTTCAGCAGAGATTAGATACGCATTAAAAAGTTTTGAGTGCAGCGTATTTTTATCTTCGATTTCTTGTTCGAATGATAATGCCTTTTCAGCAGCAGTTATAAACAATGGAATATCTTCGTCATTACGTCCATAAAAATTAGCCATAAGAAGATATGCTTTTGCTAAGCTATCTTGATCTACATTTTTTTCAATAAAGTTTTGTATCTCGTATATGGCATCTTCGGTTCTATCAATTTCGAAAAGAGTTTTACAGTAGATGTAGTGATAGTTATTAAGCTCAGAACTAGAAAATGCTTTTTTATTGAGAAGTGATTCTTGTAGGAATTCAACTAATGTTGTTTTTTTTAGTCTTTTAGATTCTTGTGCTGTGGTGTTTACATCTTCAATTAGGCAGTTTAACTTCATCCTATAAGACATGTTCGAGAATTTACTTTGAGGAAATTCTATTAATAGATTTGAGAGAGTGTGAGCTGAAGCCTCCCATTGTTCCATTTTATACTGAAGGCTGGCAAGATTAAATAACACAGGTTCTCTGTCCTGGAATGATGGGAATAGTGTTACAATTTTTTCTAGAGCTTCACAGGCTCCTTTTTTATCGATGATATTTAGTATCTGAAATTTTAGTAAATAGGCATCGGCAAGACTAGGGTCTAAACTATCAATTTTTTCCCATTTTTCAATAAGTGAATTAAGAAGAGAGGAATCTCTCGTTTTTCCGGCACAAGTTATTAGATTCGAAAGTATAACTTTCTGATCAACATTCGACAATTCGGAGTTTGATAAAGCTATGAGTAGATGTTTTTTACTTTGGTTAAAGTCTTCCAGGTGGAGTAAGCTTTTTCCTATCCAATAATGAGCCATAAGAAGTTCTTTTCCTGATAGATGTTCTATGGCTTGTTCTTGATAGAATAAAAGATCTTTATAGTTTTGCTCTTTATACAGAATTTTCAACTGATTAAAGGCTGCCTTTGAAGAATATGGTCCTCTAAGTTTATACAGATTCGAGTAAGTTTTAACAGCTTCTTTTGGCTTAAAACTTTCTTGCAGCAGTGCTATTTTTAATAAAACAGCCTCATTTTGATCGGGATTTTGACGGAGGTACATCGTGTAGTAAGTACACGCGTCAGGATATTTATTTAGTTTTTCTGCTATTTGAGCTGCTGGTAGTAATGAATGCTCCCCATATTTACCATGTATTAATCCTTCATACAGGGGAAGAGCCTCGAGGAGTACGTGTTCTTTATCTTCTATACTAACGTAGGAGAGAGCTTTTTTTTGCAGACTTTCTGCAAGAAGAAATTTTAAAGTTTCTGTGTCTTGAATTTGTGTTGGATTAGCAATCGTTTTAGTAATTTGAGTAATGACTTCGTCTGTTTTTTGAAGCTCGAATAGGCATATTATTTTATTAAAAACAGTCTTGCTTGCTACTTCATCTGAATTAATTTTTTCATAATAAACGTTGGCAGATTCATAATCCTTTTCTTGTATATAAATATCTCCAAGCATTGCGTAAAGATTATCTAGTGCTGAGCTTTCGGGATATTTAGATAAAAAAGAAAGTATTTGTGATTTTGCAAGGCTTGAATCACCTTCTTTCCAGTATTCCGCTATTCTTTTCAGCATAAACGATTGTTGAGGTGTAAGCTCACGAGCTGAAAGTGTCGAAGTTAAAAGTAAGCAGACGCCGAATGTCTGCAAAAATGTTGAATAAATGCCCGTAAATGAAGATCTATTCTGCGCCATAGGTAACCTTTTTAATTTTTTTTGATTATACAGTTCAGATATTATTTTACAAAAAGAACAGGAAATAAAGTTTTATCTCAGTAATTTTTTTTGATTTTCTGCTAGAAGTAAGAATGATAGAATGTCGTCCGAATATTAATTTTGGAGGTAATGTATGGGACTTGGTGTACAACTTATGCTCTTAGCCGGAGTCTGTGTTGCCATATCAAATTTTTGTATGAGAAAAAGCGTTGATGCTGGAGGGTCTAGTAAAGCATTTTTAATGGTTCAACTTTTTTTAACTTTTATTGTAGCGATTCTTTTGAACCCAGTCAGATCGGGAGATTATTCCTGGAGCTATAGTATGGGATGCTTTGGCCTTGTAGGAGGTCTCGTTTTGGCTTTTATGATGTATTCACTAGGTAAGGCTGTCGAATCAGGACCTGCATCCCTATCATTTGCCATGCTTAGTTCTGCGACAGTAATGCCTATCCTATTTATGGTCATTTTGTTTGGATCGAGTTTTGGTTTTGTTTATAATATTTTTAATGCAGCCGGTTCTTTTCTTGTTGTAGCAGGAATAATCTGGGCAGGCTGGGATTCGATTTCCACTGGGGATAAAAGAAAATGGTTGCTTTTTGCTGTACTAGCATTTTTTCTACATGCAGTTTTTTTAGTGTTTATGCAATGGCGGGCGCTCATTATAAATTTTCCAAATCATCAAGGGCTTTTTTTGAACTTTGACATTCAAGCTGCAAAAAGTCAGTGGTTCATGCCTATGGTTTTTTTAGCAGCTTCTATGATTCAGGTTATCATTTATGTTATTACACAGAAAAAATGGCCATCTAATGCGGAAGTTTTATACGGAACTTTAGGTGGTATAGCCAATGGTATTGGTACTTTTCTAATGATAAGGTCTACAGAAGTTTCCACTCCACTGGAACATGCTATGATTTTCCCTCTTTTTGCTGTTTCTATCATGGTGAGCTGCAATATATGGGGTCAAGCAATATATAAAGAAAAAGTGAACTGGAAGGCAACTAGCTTTTGTATATTGGGTGTATTAATAGGGACTTTGGACTGGAGTGTTATATTCCCGGCCTAATAATTAGGATGAAATAAAAAGACCTTTCTTGGTCTTTTTATTTCGTTCCGTTTGATACTAGCCTAGATTTAGAGGAATAGGTGTTATGGAAGATGAACCTTGAAGTTCCATTTTTTTCTGGATCAATCCAACGAGAGTTTCGTCCGAAGGGACATCAACTTGAACAGGATTAATTTGAGGTCCACCATTTAACCATTTATTAATTCTTGGCTCGAAGTGGAAATGAGCTTCTTCTATGTTGCCATCTTTATTTACCCATAAAAGAACATTTCTTTTTACCGGAGCAACTAGATGGGATTCAGCCCTTTCTTGTTGGCTAGGAACATGGGCAAAAGCTATGTACGTACCAGGATCTGCTTTTACTAGTTTAGATAAAGCAATATCAATTTTGCTCGAGCTAAGAAAAGGGATAGCTGTTAGAGATCCGAGGATGTCTTGCATTCCAGATAAAAGCTCTTCTGTTAATGCCGAAAAGCTAGGATATACCTTAGGATTTTTTTCAAGCATCCATCCATTTATACAGCGTGTAAGTTGCGTGCTTACTATTTGTCCATGACGGTTTACAACTTTCGCTTCATATCTGTTTGCTTCGATTGAGTTTTTATTTGTTTCGACAATAAGAACTGTTCCAGGAGATCCAGCACTATTATTCACGTGAGAAGATATCTGTAGTAAGTTTTCTGCATCTATAGAAGGTATACCTTGAAATTGTATATCTAAACCTAAAGTTTCATTTACAGCTTTTAATGATGTTTCGATTTCGCATTTGGAGATTGTAGGTTGAGCCTGTAATTGAGCTGGTAATGAAGAAGTTGAAAATACTTGATTTAGTGTGTCCACGCTTGAAATTAAGTGGTTGTATACTATAGATGTACTTGTCATGTTTAGCTCCTATGTTGTAGCCGTGGTTGTGGGCTATTTAGTGTTAAGATAGGGTAAGGATTGATTTAAGAAAATAAAAAAATTAAAAAATTTTTCGGTATTTTTCATCTTTGAATATAACATGATTTAAAATCGACATAACCTGTTGTTTGTGAATAATAAACGTTTTTTATATGGTGTTTTTTTACATTTCTTTCTTTTTCATAAAAGATTGGAAGAACCGGTTTTTCTTTTATAAGAATTCTTTCTGCGGCGGCTAAAAATTTGATTCTTGTTAGAGGATCTAATTCTTGCTGGGCAAGATCAAGAAGTTTTACGTACTCAGAATTATGCCATTTTGCAAAATTAATTTCGTGAGACGGGTCTTTGAATGCATTTAATGTGTAAAGAGGATTATCAATTAACGATTGCCAGAATAAAGTTCCTAGTTGGTAATCTCCCTTTAGCATCTTGTTTAGGCATGAATGGAATTCATATCCAACAATTTGAAACTGTATGTTGAATAATTTTTGCCATTCTTGCGCAAGCATCAATGAGGAGCTTTCTCTAATATTACTGTTAGAATAGATTATATTTAGGACGGGGAATGTTTTTCTTGTTAATCCAAGCTCTTCTAGGGCTTCTTCAAACAGTCTAATAGCAGTTTGTTTATTTCCCGATACTTCTTTTGGGTCATGATTCATTGTATGACACAGAGGTAATGGCGTTGAAGCCGGAAGAGCATCATATTGTAGATTTTCTGTAAGTTGCTTTCTATCGATAGCAAGTGACAATGCCTGCCGTAATTTCATATTGTTAAAAGGAAAGCAAGAAGTATTAAAAACACACCAAAAAATTCCCATTGGCGTTGAAGAGATAGATTCCTCTTGGTTTTTAGAAAAAAAAGGTTCCCATGCTCTTAGTGGTTTGCCTAGCCAGTCAGTTTCATCATTTTTGAACATTTCATTTGCTATAAAGCTATTGTCTTTAGAAATTAGGATTTGCTCAAGTTTGACATCGGCTTTATTACAGTATAAAACGTTTTTTACAAAAGTGGCATTAAGACCAGGGATCAGTTTTTTTATAACGAAAGGTCCATTACACACAAATTTGCTCTCTTCTCCGGATCCCCAGTTAGGATGTCGTTTATCTAATTCATGATTGACTGGCGAATAGAGAGTATGTGCTGTTAATTCTAAGAATTCTGGTGTTGGGTTTTCTAGAAGTACTTCCAGAGTGTCATTATTCAACGCTCTGATTCCAACATCATCTAAGGAACACCTGCCTTCATTCGCTATTTTAGCATTTTTTATGGGATGAAAAAAATAAATAAAAGCTGTGGAAAACAAAGGAGATATGATTTTTTTCCATGCGTATTCAAAATCATATGCAGTAATTTGGTCTCCATTTGACCACAAACATTTTTTGAGGCGAAATAAGTACTTTTTCTGATCTTTTGAAATTTCTACGGACTCCGCTATAGCTAGCTCTGGCTTTCCATTTTTGTTTATTCGTGTCAGCCCTTCAAATAACATTTTAAGTAGTGTACAGGTTGTTTGATCTCCTCCGAGTCTTGGATCAAATGTTCTAGGAAGATCTGTAAAGCTAAGTCTTAAGGTTTGCTCATTTTTTAATTTGTTTTTCCAATTCTGTATAGCAGAGTGTACGGCTTCGATGAATAGGTTGTGTTTCTTTGAATCGTTAGATTGTAATATAAATCCTGAGTAAAGTGAACCCTGGAACGTAACATGAGTTTGAATTAGAGACTTATGAGAAAATTCTCTATAGGAAAAAGATTGAAAGAGCTCATCTTTAAACGAAGTTTCCTGTGTACGAATAAGTGTATAAAGTTGGTCGTTTTTTTCTTCAATTTTTAAAAAGTAGTCTTCCTTTCTAGGGAGATCCGCTTTGATTGCTGTTAAAAATAATGTAAATAATGTTGTTAAAGATTTTAAAGGCAGGGTAGCTTGTGTTTCAATCGGATTTAGGGAAAAGAAAAAATTTTCAAGCAGTTCATGATTTTTTTGAGAAAGTTTTTGGAAGGAGTCTTTAAATAAACAAAAAAGCTCTCCCTGTTTGAGTATCATCCCTCCGTTATAATCTCTAAAATGTCCTATGGTTGACTCAAGGAGGTGAACAATTTTTTGTCTCGCTAGGTAGAAGTTAACAGAGAAGTTAGCTCTTAGTAGCGAAGGAGTTTTAGGTAAAGCTAAATGAAAGACATTTGCTTCTTTTGGACTATTTTTCCTTAAAAAGCCTACCTGTTGAATCCTATCAGGTATAAATCGAACTGAATGAGATAATTTTTCGAATTTTTTTTGTATTGACGACTGACCTTGCTTGTGTAGACGAACTAATATGACAGTAAAGAATATTTCAGAAGAAGACTGTCTGTCTAAGGAAATCATAACTTGTGGTATGTCAGATAGATATTTCAATTCTTGGCTAAGAATTAGAATATTTCTCATAGTCTCTTCTTCATTCCTGATCATAAAAATTGAAGGAACTAGAGTTTCTATTCTTCGTTTAATTTCCTCTTCGAGCTCTTTTTTTAGTAGGCCTATTTCAGATTGAAGGAATTGTGTGCCATCCATTTTTTCTAATTCAACATAAACGCTGCGTACAGGATCGTTTGTTCCTTGGTATGTATAAAAAGAGTCCTTGATGATTTGAAGGCTTGGAATTATTGCTCTGGCGGCCTGTTCAATATGATCTTCTTCTAAGAAATCATGCCTATCTAAGATCGAAACACATAGTATGAGACCTAAAACAGGCTTAGATCCAAAATGAAAGTTAAGAGTAGTGTTTGCATATCGAACTATGAGATGACGAGCTTGCGGAAAAAGATTTATAGATCTGAGAATCGAAGCTCTCATAATGCAATGAGAAGCGATGATTTTTGTTATGATCCTAGCCGGTCGTGGATCGCAGAAATTGCTAGGGGCTAATGATAAAAAACGACTTAGCTCTTTAAATAAAGCTTCATCAAAATATGTCGAGTATTTTTTGAGTAGGTAAATAAGTTCTTTATGAACGATCTCCATCTTAGGGCCAAGAGATAGAGGTCTGGTATTTAAAACATATTTAGTGAAACGTTTTTCATTAATACTATTTATAATGTTATTTGTTAGAGAGGAGAGATTCTCTTGTATTATTGTAAGGTCTTTTCCTTCTTCGATAAATATTTTTGTTTCTATAAGGAAAAAATTTTTCGCAGGAAATATATCCCATCTAAATGATAAGCCGTGTTTAGACAAAATATTTATACGTTTTCCAGGTAGAAGCCACTTTTTAAGTATTTTTAAGAATGTAAATTCAACTTCTTCTTCTTTGGTTGTTTCGCAAAGTAAATAAATTGTTAGGGTGTCTGATGGAGAAGTACTAAAATCCCACTGTAGACTTGGAAGCTCATTGGGAAGATTTTCGATTAGATCAGAAGCATTTT
>VGMB01000051.1 GCA_016866585.1 Chlamydiota bacterium | reverse complement strand
TTGAGAGAATGTTTATTAAAATGATATCTATAAGATTATGTCGAATGCGATGTTTTCTTGGATCTTCGCAAATACTGAAATAGTGAATCATACGGGACTGCATTTTTGTGAGACTAGACATTATACCTCCTAAAAAGGCGAAATGCCACCACATAATGCATTTACTTATTAACTAAAATTTTGATGCGCTTGCCCTGATGTGTTAATAGACATTTTATACCAAAATAAACAAAATATTTAATTATATTATACAGTCTTAGTGTTAATTTGTTGTAAATATTTTTTTAAAAAACGATTTTTGTAATTTTACTTTGTACTGGACAAAATTTTCACGACATTTTTTGACACACTAACCTCCAACTGGTTAAGGGTTTTTCGAAATCCATCGATTTTGTTCTCTATAGAAAGGACCACGGACCTTAACCAGTCCAATCCGACTCGAAATAGGCTCTTAGACAGGCTCCCATGGGGCTTTCTACGGATGGCCTTTTCGGCATCTTTTATTACCCCAAGTTTGTAAGACCAGCAAAAGGATATAGCCAACACAAAGAGCAGTTTTTCTATCTTCTCAGGTGCTGTCATATGGGTATCTTCCAGCCTAAATCCCCGCATTTTTAAACAGCTGAATAAGGTCTCTATTTCCCATCTTCTGCGGTACAAGCAAATAGCGTCCTCAAATACAACATTAGAGACCACGATCATCGGTTCTTTTGCACCTTTTGCGTGAGATATGGAGACGTAAAGCAAATGTCCCCAAATGAGGACAGGGTGATTGATAATCGATTTGGATCTATTTTTTGTTTTTCTTAATGCGGATAACAAACGGGATTTTGGCCTTTTTTAAAAACCTAAACCAATCCTCTCCTATGAACTCACGATCTGCTGAAAAGGCTTCTATCCGTCTATGTCCAATCTGTTACAAAACCTTCTTCAGAACGGCTATTCTTCCGAAGTGGATGAAGTACCAGCGGAATCAGATACGCTCCAGAACAAAGGAATGCCAATCCCTCTATAAGCTACCGAGAGAAGAAGGATGTTTATGTCTTTTTCCCCCGATTTTCAATTGGTGCGGTCAAGGAAAAGATGATCTGTTTCTTAAGGCAAAAAAGGGTAAGTAAAAGATGAATGATGGTTGTGATATCAATAGAAAACTCTGAAAAAAATCGCCGGACTCTTCTATAAGAAGATTCTTGTTTAGCACCGGATTGAAAAAAACTGGAGATTTGAGTAAGAGTGACTGTTCTTACGCAAATTAGAGCTTGTAAAATTTGGGCTAGGCAAGAGATCCTTGCTTTATTCCAATTAAAATTCTGAGATAACACTCTTCGTAACTCGTTGGTGTGATTCATATCTGCTCCTAAGTTGTCTAGAATCAGGCAGCTATAGTTCACATCCAACGAGTTATTTTCACTGAATTATTTTTTTGTCAGGTAAAAAAGGTAATTTTAATATAATCCAGTATATCCTATTGATTATTATGTGTTTGTGCATGTTCTTGAGTGGGTTGGTGTTTTGCTTGGGATAAGGTTATTTGGGTGAATATTAGATTCTTAATGAAGCACTTCAAAGAATTTCCAAAACGATTTATTTTGATATGCTAAAGAGCAAAAATAAAGAAAAGCCGCTGTCTCTCGAATGAATCTGTTAATAATTTTTCTCAGAGTTCTCCTGGTAGCGCACTTTAATATTTCTAGGGATATCCTGAATGTTTAAGAAGCTGAAGGAATTTGGTCAGTTTTCTTTGAAAAAGAAAACAAACTGAAAAATCTCGCAAAACCTTTACTTATTATGTAAGCGAGGGGAGATAGATAAGCCCAGGCTAAAAAGAAGAAAACAATCGATCCGCTTCCAACAACGACATCGCTAAACCAGTGAGCTCCAAGTATCATTCTAGGTAATATTAAAAATACCATGTAGATACCTGCGCATATTTTCATTTTTTTGCTACCAAGATAGATGAATGTTGAACCAAATAGCAAAGCAGTAGTCGCATGATCTCCAGGGAAGCTCTTATGAGACTCATCTTTGATCTTGAGCCAAGAAATATGCTCGGAAAGTTTGATAGTTTCCCTTACAATTAACGAAGGGCTATCTCTATTTATAGATAGGTAGTCCCTTATTAAGGTTTTATTTACAAAGAATATAATAAAAGCACTGTATATTACAAAAAATAGGATCTGAGATGATCTGTATAGTCTCTCTTCTTTTTGTCCAGATCTAACATAGATTACAGCAAATGCCAAGATCACAACATCTTCTATCCAATCGGCCATCTTGTGGTTAGCCATTGCCCAAAATGTTTGCCATCCATGACCCCAAGCTAGGGTGCTGTTTATAGTCTTAAAAATAAATATATCGACAGCTTCCCAAAAATGATGTGTTAAGGGACTAAAAAACGTGCAAAGAGCAAAAGCTATTACTAGTTGGATGGAAAATATCTTTTGAAAGTTCCATTCTTTGGAGAATTTATCGGCTTGTAAAGATCTCTGCATTTTATTCCTTAACAACTTTTTAGAAATTTATAACAAAAAAAACTTGAGCATAAAGAAAATGGGGCAAGTAATGCTACAAGGGGATGTATTGTGTTATGAGTGGCGATGATTATACACGAGTCCATAAATGTATAAAAGGCTATATAGCTAAATAGCCCTATGCAATATATGTAAAATACTGGTGGGGTTCGTGTGTACTTTATACAAAACGGGGCTATCCCTAAGACTACTAGTATGCATAGTAAAGGTGATATAAGCTTATGAGTAAAATATGTTTGTATTTCGCTGTAATTTTTTTTTGAAAGTCCTTTAGAGTTTTTAAGCATCTTATACAAATGGGATATCTTACGGTTCTCGATCGGGATCATCCCTTTTCTTGTTAAATTCTTTTGCCAGGTGAGACCCTTCATAAAACATTTTTCTAAAGATTCTGCTTTCATCAAAAGTCCATCCTTGTTTCTTACTAGATGGTCAGCAAATTCAGCTACAGGGTTTTTAGGATCGGCTTTGAGGGTCTTTATTTTCCAAATATCATTAAACGATCTGATCCAATATACGTCCATGTATGAATTGGTACTTTTATCGTGCTTTTGATAAATAAGTTTTGATTGATCCTGCAGATACAGTACATGAAATGGTTCATTGCGATTACGCCCGTTATAGTGGCTTCTGTGCTCGAATTCATCTAAATAATTTAATGCAGAGGGTAGTATTTTTTCTGCAGAGATATAGTTGAATAAGCAACATATTCCAGCCAATAGAAAGAAGGGTCTTAAAAGTAATCTTAGTTTTAATCCCGATGCTTGAAGAGCCACAAGCTCTTTGGTCGCGTTTAATGAACATAAAACTTTTGTGCAAGCTATCAGTATAGCCAGCGGTAAAAGGATTTCAGAGCGTTTGACAAATTGACAACTGTAGTAGGATAGTAGATGTGATGCTTGCATTTTGCCATCGCTCGAAAAATCCTTCATATGTGTAGCATAGTCCATAAGGCTAAATACAAAAAAGAAAGCGAAAAGAAAGAAGAGAAATATTTTTACGACTTCAAGAAATAGATAGCGTTCCCATCTTTTGAACAAAATCATTCGAGCCCCCTAGATACCTGTCTCATGTTGCGCAAGCAGAACATAAATATTATAGGATGGGGTAATAAATAGGCCATGCAAGCAATAAAAGGGGATCCCTTTAAGGATTTTGTGGCAACAAAGCAAATCATAAAAAAGCTTGCCAAAAGGCATGCTTGGATTATTCCTTTTTTGCGCTTTTGCCGCCCTACCTCTAGCCCATAGGCAACACCTATTAAAGTAAATGTAAAAGCAGCAATTCCAAGAGTCACTCTCTTAGCGATTTCTATGATAGCCTTTTTAGAAATTGTGAATTCGGATTTCTTCTCTAGGACTTGCTTTGCAAGTAGGAGTTTTAGTGGCAGGTAGTCAGTTCCTTTGATCCAGTCGGCAGTCTGCATATGCTGGGTGACGTTTGATGACTTAGTGTTCATTTCATTTTGGTTTTCTATCAAGATGTGATCAAAACAGTCTTCTTTTTTTGAGTCGAAGCTTGATATAAAAGAAACATCTTTTCCGAAAAGGAGGTTGTCGATCACATAAAGTTCCTTGGCTGTCATTAAGCTGAGGCGATCGTTTGAGCTGTTTTTCGTAATAATGGTTACGTCTTTTGCTTGTTGCCCCTCTTTGATGTTTTTCATGTCAGCGTAAATGCCACTCATTTTAATCACTGTATCTTTTTGCAAAATAACTAAAGGATTTGTTGAAACGAGATCGAAAACGAGCTTTTTAGAAAGACCTCTACTATAGGGAGCTAACTCTGAAGCTACTACGAAGTTTAAAAATCCAAGAAGCATACCAGCCGTCATCAGAGGGAACGCTATGGGCATAAGACCCATGCCAGATGCGCGCAATGCTGTTAATTCTTGTGTGTGGCTAAGTTTTTGTAGTAGAAGTATTGCAGATATTAAACATGATATAGGTACGGCCAAAGGCAGGATGTAGGGTATTTGATATAAAGTGAACAAAATGATCGATATTATCGATCCGCTTGCTGCGGCAAATTTGGCGATTTCCTGAAACCTTGTTACAAGCAAAACCGATATAAATCCTGAGAGGGATAAAAAGAAAACCTGAAAGTAACTTTTAAGTAGGTATCGCCATATAAGCGGCATAGTTGGAAAACCTTAAATATTTGTATTTCATTTACATCAAGATTCTAATCTAACTAGAAAAATACTCCCAGCGTTTTTTTGTAAATGTTTGAAATAATTCAAGAGAGATTTCATAATACTTATCTATATTAAATGTGGTTAATTAGAATTTAAATCTTATTTTGTTTTTTTATGAAAGATCGTCTTTTGCTAAATGTTACTGCCTTTTTAAAAAAAAGACTCTCGGCACAAAAGCCAATTTTAATTGGTTTTTCGGGTGGGCCAGACTCTAGGGCTTTGTTACATATGGTACTACTAAGCAAGGTATTACCACCTCAACTCATACATGTAGCTCATGTTGATCATGGGTGGAGACAGGAGAGTGCTGTACAGGCCAAAGATCTTGCAATACTAGCAAAAAGTCTTGGGGTGCACTTTCACTTAAAAACACTGACTGCAGATGATTTTTTATCGGGGAATATAGAAGATCTAGCAAGGAATTACCGCCTGGACTTTTTTAAGAATATTTACCAATCTATTGATGCTCAGGCGCTTTTGCTAGGGCATCAACAAGAAGATCAGGCTGAAACGGTGCTCAAAAGAATATTGGAGGGGTCTGGGATTCTCTCCTGTGCATCCCTTAAGATGGAAGTAGACAATAACGGGATGTGTGTTCTTAGGCCTTTAGTTATTTTCCGAAAGCAGCAACTCATGGACTGGCTTGACGCTCTAAGTCAAAATAATTATGTTATCGATCCTACTAATCTCCAAGATCAGTTTTTGCGTGGAAGGATGAGAACGGAAATTTTTCCCTTTTTAGAAAATAGCTTCAGAAAAAATGTTGTCTCATCTCTTTGTAATTTTTCTGACGACCTGGAGATTGTGTCAAAATATTTTCAGAAAATGTTCACTTCTTACTTAAGTTTTGTCAATCATAGCCTTTTTGCTACATATCTGGACTTTTCAGAGCTTCCTTCATTGGATGTCTCATTGTATTCTCTTTTTACCAGGTTTCTTTTTAAAGAATTAAACCTCCCTTGTTCCCGGGATTCTGCAGATCTGATCGCTGAACTCCTTTTAAATAAGGCGGTGAATAAAAAGATTTCGACAGGGAATGGGTTTGTGTACATTGAAAATCAAATCCTTTTTATCCCCAAAAAAATTCCATCTTGGCCAGCAACTTTTCCAATCAAAGAAGGGATATATGATCTAGAAGGGTGGACTCTTGAAATTTTTTGGATTGATGGCCCTCCAGATCTCGATGCCTCTACTTGGAAACAAGCTATAGATGGTTTATTTTATGTTAATTTACCCAATGATGAGTTTTATTTAATTAACTTCGAACAGTGTAATTTAATTAGCGGTAATAAAAAAAATAAAAATAAATTATCTGAATTTAAAGTGCCTTGTTTTTTACGTGAGTTATTTCCCTTTGTTTCTGATAGTAATCAACTTATCTATGAGTTTTTAACAGGAAAAGTGTGTAAGGAATTCGACGGAAAAAACCTCAAACAGCTTAATTTGAAGGTCAGTCTTAATGATAAATAAAAGACAATATATTTCGTTTTTGTTAAGATTACCAAATGAGGGCTAAAATAAATTATTTCACCTGTCGTTCTTTTTTCTTGATTAAAGTTGAGAGACTTTAGCCGAGGGCTATTTGGTGTTTTAGTTTTTTTTCCAACGTAAAGATTATTAAATAACAACAGTGTTAAATTATGAATGGCGACAATAATAACAAGTCTGAAAGAAAAGGTTTTCCAGGCGGATTCCTATTTTTCTTGCTAGCTGTATTTTTAATTGTTTTAACAGTACAAAATTTTAACAGCGAAAAAAATGCCAGAGTATCATTCAGTTATCAGGTAGAACACTTGACTAACTTAGATTTGATACAGAAAGATGAAAGCAGAAAGGTAGCTCTTAATGACAACCTAGTTACTTTTAGTGGTGTTTTTAAAGATAAAATTTCTGATGAAGCTAAAGCTAGATATAGATATCTGGAAGTTTTGAATAAAAACGACGAGTTAAATTCAGAAATACAAAGATTGCAAAAAGAAATAGGCTCATTACGCCAGTCTGTTAATGATTCAGCGCAATGGTTTTTGCAAATTACTGGTATAACCTTACCTAAGAATGGTTATGTTGTTATCGATCAATTATTTAATACACCTCAACTAGATAACAGTGTAACTGTTAATAAAGTTGAGCCATCGAATGTAGTTACGCTCATGGAAATGCAGAAGAGAGTGACACAGATCACATCGGCTGACCAACTAGATGGTTTCAAATCTGACCTTTTAAAACTCATTCAGGAATATCGCTCTCCTGTTCTCGGAATAGGCGATGAATCAATGAAAGAGCAGTTAAGAGATTTGGAACTTGCTGTTGTTGCAATGCAAAATTCAGAAACCAAAGTAAATCAAGAGCAACAAATTACTGTTTGTAAAAATACTCTTGTTTCTTTGAGAAAGATTTCTGCCGATCTTAATTCTCAGCAAGATAGCGTAAGATTGTCTCAGCTTAGATCTGTACGTAACTACAAGGCTTTACTAGAACAGTATACGGCAGCATGTGAAGAATTAGACAAGAATACAGCGCAGCTTGATAAAGCAAGACAAAGTGTGGCTAATGTAACTTGGTATTTCAACAATAAGGAGCTTTCTACAAGAGCTCTTGAAAAACAAGATCCTGAGGCTTATTCGCAGTGGTTTGCTCAAGCAAAACAAGAGTGGGACAACTTCCCGAACAATAGAGGTGCTGTATTTAAAGCTCCAGATCAGCCTAGAAACCTTGTTTTGGATAAAACATTTAAAAGTGAAGAACCTGCACCAAACTACTTTAGTTACCTGCTCACTTTGTTGCCTGTAATATTAGTAGTTCTATTATTGTATTTTGTCTTCTCAAGACAAATGAAGGGCGTGGGGTCTAGTGCGATGAGTTTTGGTAAGTCACCTGCTAAGCTTTTGACTAAAGAAAAAAATAAGATTACTTTTAAGGATGTGGCAGGTTGCGATGAAGCTAAAGAAGAGTTGCAAGAAATTGTTGACTTCTTGAAAGACCCAACTAAGTTTACAGCTCTTGGAGCTAGAATACCTAAAGGTGTCCTTTGCGTAGGAGCTCCAGGTACAGGTAAAACTTTGATTGCAAAAGCCGTTGCTGGTGAAGCTGATAGACCCTTCTTTACTATCTCAGGTTCTGACTTCGTAGAGATGTTTGTTGGTGTGGGTGCAAGTAGGATTAGAGACTTATTTGACCAGGCTAAAAAACAAGCTCCTTGTATTATCTTCATGGATGAGATTGATGCAGTGGGAAGACACCGTGGCGCTGGTATCGGTGGTGGTCACGATGAACGAGAGCAAACTTTGAATCAATTACTCGTTGAGATGGATGGTTTTGATACGAGTGAGGGAGTTATCCTTATTGCCGCTACGAATAGACCAGATGTTCTTGATAAAGCTCTTTTAAGACCTGGACGTTTTGACAGAAGGATTGTTATCGATCTACCTGATGTTAAAGGAAGACTTGAGATTCTTAAAGTTCATGCAAGAAAAATTAAGTTAGATCCAGCAGTAGATTTAATGAATGTTGCGAGGAACACGCCTGGTTCTTCAGGTGCTGATCTTTCCAACATACTCAACGAAGCAGCTTTACTTGCAGCTCGTAAAGGACGTAGTGCTGTTATCGAAGTTGATGTTGCTGAAGCTTGTGATAAGGTGCGATACGGTAAAGAAAGAAGAAGTTTAGAGCTTGATATGAACGAGAAAAAAACAACAGCCTATCATGAATCAGGTCATGCGGTTGTTGCTCTTGTTGTGAAGCACTCAGACTCTGTAGATAAGGTGACAATAATTCCAAGAGGTATGTCGTTGGGAGCAACTCACTTCATGCCTAAGAAAAACCGAGTCAGCTATTGGAAGAATGAACTTTTAGATCAACTCGCTATCCTTATGGGAGGTCGTGTTGCAGAAGAGGTCTTCGTTGGAGATGTCTCAAGCGGAGCCCAAATGGATATTACTCAAGCCACAAG
>VGMB01000050.1 GCA_016866585.1 Chlamydiota bacterium | reverse complement strand
GGATAACTATGACAAAGCCTGCAAAATCAGGTAAGTTTTTGAAGGCCAGTGTTAAATATCCTGAAGATAAATCAACAAGGCTTTCTAAGGAGCTGAAGGCTTATTCAATAAGTATAATCACAACAATTAAAGAACTCCTTAAGCTAAATCCTTTGTTTAAGGAAGAGCTTCAAATCTTTTTAGGTCATTCTGATTTTACGGAGCCAGGTAAGCTTGCGGACTTTGCTGTTGCTTTAACAACAGCTAGCCGAGAGGAGCTTCAAGAGGTTTTAGAGACATATAACCTGCAAGGAAGAATTGATAAGGCTTTAATTCTACTTAAGAAAGAACTAGATCTAAGTCGTTTGCAAAATAGCATTAATCAAAAAATTGAAGCTACAATATCGAAAACACAGAGAGAGTTTTTCTTGCGAGAGCAGCTCAAGACAATTAAAAAAGAGCTTGGATTAGAAAAAGAAGATAAGACTGTAGATATTGAGAAGTTTGAATCCCGTCTTAAAAAAAGAGATGTCCCTGAAGATGTTATGTCAGTCATCAACGAAGAAATGGAAAAGCTATCGATGTTAGAGGTGCAGTCAGCGGAATATGCTGTCTGTAGAAACTACCTAGATTGGCTTACTATAGTTCCTTGGGGAATGATGAGCGAGGAAGCTTTAGATTTAGATCATGCGGAAAAAGTTTTAGATGAAGATCATTACGGTCTTAAAGATATAAAAGAACGTATTTTGGAGTTCATAAGTGTAGGTAAACTTGCGGGTGGGGTGAAGGCTAATATCATTGGACTTATGGGACCTCCAGGTGTCGGTAAGACAAGTATTGGGAAGAGTATAGCCAGAGCTTTAAATCGCCAGTTCTACAGATTTTCTGTAGGAGGTATGAGGGATGAAGCTGAAATTAAAGGGCACAGGAGAACTTATATAGGCGCTATGCCTGGTAAGCTCGTTCAGGCTCTTAAGTTTACTCAAACGATGAACCCCGTCATTATGCTTGATGAAGTGGATAAGATTGGTAATAGCTACCAGGGTGATCCAGCTTCAGCCTTGCTAGAGGTTTTAGATCCAGAGCAAAATAAAGACTTTTTGGATCACTATTTAGACGTGCGATGTGATCTTTCTAATGTGTTGTTTATAGTTACTGCAAACGTGATCGATGCTATTCCTGAGCCGCTAAAAGACAGGATGGAAATCTTGCGGTTATCTGGGTATATATTGGAGGAGAAGCTGGCGATAGCTGAGAATTATTTGATTCCAAGGAATCGTAAGAGTATGGGATTAAAAGCCTCTGAGATTACATTTACAAAGACAGCAATCAAAGACATTATCAATGGATACGCTCGTGAAGCTGGGGTTAGAAACCTTGAGAATTACATTAAAAAAATTCTAAGGAAGGTTGCACTAAAGATCGTAAGAGAAAGAGAAAAAACTGGTGATAAAAAGAAAGGGTCTGAGAAAAAAACAGAAGACAAAAAGACTAAAGCAAAACCTGAAAAATATGTGATTACGCAAGAAAATCTTAAAGACTATCTTGGCAAACCTATATTTACATCAGATCGATTCTATGATAGGACTCCGATAGGAGTGACTATGGGGCTGGCCTGGACTTCGATGGGAGGTGCAACCCTTTACATCGAAGCAATACGTGTTGATTCGGAAAAAACCGATATGAAGCTCACGGGGCAAGCTGGAGACGTCATGAAAGAGTCTGCTCAGATAGCTTGGACGTTTTTACATAGTAATGTAGATAAATACGCTAAAGGTAAGAAGTTCTTTGAAAAGAGCCAGGTTCACTTGCACATACCAGAGGGAGCAACCCCTAAAGATGGCCCATCTGCGGGTATAACAATGGTTACATCACTGCTTTCTCTTTTAAGAAATCAGCCTGTAGCAGCAGATCTTGGGATGACGGGAGAGCTTACTCTTACAGGTAAGGTTCTTCCTATTGGAGGGGTTAAAGAGAAGTTTATTGCCGGAAAACGTTCTGGTCTTAAGACCTTAATCTTTCCCAAGGACAATCAGCGAGATTATGATGAGCTTCCAAAGCATATTAAAGCTGGAATGAAAGTTCATTTTGTTAGTGAATATTCTGAGGTTTTTGATGTTGCTTTCCCCAAAAAATAAGACATTTGGAGAATATGTTCAATCAAAGCTCCTTTCTAGAGATGATCTAGAAGGGAGCATTCGTTTTATTCGATCGAATGGTGGAACAATTGCGACCTTAAATGGATCGTTTGATTTATTACACGCAGGGCATTTAGAGATGATCTATCAGGCATCTCTTCAAGCTGATATTTTAATTATGGCTTTGAATTCGGATGCATCTATCAAGAAGTACAAAAGTCCTCTTAGGCCTATCATCCCTTTAGAATATCGGATTCAGATGGTTGCAGCTTTGGAGATGGTTGATTTTGTTACTTGGTTTGATGAAACAGATCCGAAAGTTATTCTAGAGATAATACGTCCTGATGTTCATGTAAACGGTGCTGAGTATGGGCAAGACTGTATAGAGGCTGAAGTGGTCAGGAGTAATGGTGGCAGAGTGCACATCGTTTCTCTTGTGCCAGGACTATCAACAACAAATATTATCGGAAAAATCAAAGAAACATGCGGTTAATTGGAGATTTTGAAACAGAAAAAGAGGCGATAACTTTTTCTCTGATTTTGAAAAGAGAAAACATCAAAAGTAGTTTTGAGCCTTATGAAGACATGTCTTCAGGCAGGAAAGAGTTTCGCGTTTGGGTTTATGAGGAAGATCAAGTCGAGTATGCATTTGATTTGTATGAAAAATTCAAGGAAAATCCAGAAGATCCTTTTTTTTCTGTAGAGGATTTAATTGTAGACTTTAACCCGTCTCCGAAAGAGTTTCGAGTAGAAGATAAGGGTAAGGTGATTAACCTTTCTATTAAGAAGAAATCCAAGCCGCAAGCATATGTACTTACCTATCTTTTTTTAAGCGTTTGTATTGTTCTTTTTTTATTTAATCTCAAAGAGAAGAAGGAAATAGCTTTAAATAAAGGACTTCTTGCGGAAGAGGTTTTATTAACTCGATCTCAAAAAAACTTGATGTTCGATTTTCCAGCTGCGATGCTAGCAGTAGAAGAAGTGGTAAATAAGTTCCCTAAAACTGACGATACTGATATTTCTGATTTGTCTCCAGAGCTTCAAAAAGAGTTCAAAGAAGCCGAAGCGTTACCATATTGGAGAGGTTTTTATGGGATGTATAAGCAGTATGGTAAAAAGTGGTTAAGTAGTCCGATGCCGCCAATGTTTGAAAAAATCCATCAGGGTGAGTTTTGGCGGTTGTTTACCCCTTGTTTGATGCATAGTGATTTTCTTCATATATTATTTAATATGGCGTGGCTGTGGGTTCTTGGTAAGCAAATCGAAGAGCGGATAAAAAAGGGCAAGATGTTACTGCTTATAGTAACTTTAGCTGTCGTATCTAATATCTTCCAATACCTAGCTAGCGGTCCTTATTTTCTGGGGTTTTCAGCGGTCGTTGTTGGATTTGCTGGGTTTATTTGGAGTCGACAAGGAAAGGCGCCGTGGGAAGGGTACCCGCTTCAGAAATCTACAATACTTTTTATTTTACTTTTCGTTTTAGCGATGTTTGGACTAGAGCTTGCATCGGTAGCTGTGTTATACTTATCGTCTTCCGAGCTGTCCTCTAATGTAGCCAATACAGCCCACGTAGTAGGTGGTGTTGTAGGGATAGCTATGGGAAGAATGAATTTTTTTGCTCGTGGAAATGAATAATGACAGTTCGTGATTTAACAATATTGGGCTGCGCTAGTCAGCAGCCAACCCGAATGAGAAACCATGGTGGGTATCTTGTTCGCTGGAATGGGGAAGGGCTTTTGTTTGATCCTGGAGAAGGAACTCAGCGCCAATTTATTTTTGCAAATATAGCTCCTACATGTGTTACAAGGATTTTCATAAGCCATTTTCATGGAGATCATTGCCTGGGACTTGGGTCTATGCTGATGAGACTTAATCTTGATAAGGTGGCTCATCCTATTCATTGTTATTATCCTGCAAGTGGCAAGGTATATTTTGATAGACTTCGTTTTTGCAGCATATACCATGAAGTCATACAGGTTATAGAGCATCCTGTATATGAGTCTGGGATCGTAGAAGATGGGGATTTTCGAATCGAAGCCGAATTTTTATCTCATGGTGGTGTGGAAAACATTGGATGGAGAATTACAGAACCAGATACTAGGAAGTTTGACCGCCAAAAGCTTCAAGAAAAAGGAGTAGTGGGCCCCAAGGTGAGATATTTGGAGCAGAATGGATCTATAGAGATTGATGGGAGACTTATATCTTTAGATGATGTTAGCTGTATTAGAAAAGGAGATGCTCTGGCGGTTGCAATCGATACAGTTCCTTGTGTGGGGATAAATAAACTAGCGAAAAATACTCGTCTTTTTTTATGTGAAAGCACATATTTAGATAAACATAAAGATCTAGCAAAAGACCATCATCATTTAACTGCCAAGCAAGCGGCACAGATCGCTAAAGACTCGGGTGTCGAGCAACTAGTTCTTACCCATTTTTCTGCAAGATATCAAGACTTAACTGAGTTTGAAGAAGAAGCTAGAGCGGTTTTTCCAAATACATTGATAGCAGATGATCTTAAGCAATTTCCTTTTTTTAAGTAAAAAAGTTTTTTTACATGTGGAGTTCTTCCACGAGAATATCAAGCTCTCGGATGAGAGTTTCCGTTGGGTCTTTGTATTCGATGAATGTTTGCATGATCTGTTGAAGATAAGATGCAGGCATACCTTCGTTATCGAAGCTTATTGCAGCACTAAGAAGAGTGACATCTTCAGATGTGTCTGCAATAGATAGTGGTTGATTTAAGATGTTTTGAACGATTAACGCTGCGTCTTTTAAGTTTTCATAAAGCATTATGTGACCCCTCGTTGATTTGTTTGGTAACATCAGAGAGGGATATAATAACTTCTTTCATCTCACTTAGAAATTCATGATTGTCTTGTTGATTAGGGTGTTCTAAAAGATCTTTAAGTTTTCCTGAGAGTTTAGAAATCTCTTTTTTAAGTTGATTGGCAAGAAGAGGGATGTCACGAGGTTGAGGGTTGCTTGGTGGAATTTTTGAGAATCCTTGAATATTCGTCATGATTAGCCCTGCTGTATAGGATATGTTATCTATCTAGTTATTAGTTTTATAAAAATTAATTGTCAATAACGTTGAAAAAAATGGGCTTTTTCATTTTTGCTTAATAAAAAGGTATTTAGAATTGGCTATTTTCGAATAGTGGCTGCGGCAATGGCAAAGGCAGAGGCTACATTTAGAGAGTTTTTGCTTCCTACGAGTGGTATTTGAACAAAATGGTCAACCTGTTTTAATACGGTTTCAGACAGGCCATACTCTTCGTTACCTAGAATTAACGTGAAGCTATCAGGAAAAGAGAATTCTGTAATCGATGGAGCAAAGTCTGCAGTCTCAAGCGCTATAAAAGGCCTTGGTAATCCATCGAGGTTGTCAATCTTATGGCAGTTAACTTTATCGAACGTATTCATTGACGTTTTTTGTACTTTAGGGTTGTCTATGAAGGGCGTTGATGGTGAAAAATAGATCTGACCAAGTCTGAATGCTTCTACTGTTCTAAGGATGCTACCTACATTAAATGCTGATCTTAAGTTGTCTAAATAAATGGCGATGTTAAGAAAAGGGGTGTTACTTTGTTTGTCATTTTTTCGGACGATTAAGAGGTTGTGTTCTTGCCAGCTGACATTAGCTTCTTTAAGATGGTAATGGAATCTATTGCTAAGAGTTTCTGGAGATTTACTTGTCAGTGGCTCCATCTGGAGCCACTGACAAATCTTGTTATATTCATCGATTAGATACTCATTGCCAATAGAGATCTCTCTCAGGATTTCGCTAGCCTTTTTATGCTTTTGTTCATGAGGTAAGGCTAGGAATTTGGCTTGATTCCAATTATAGATCATTTTTTCTTCGTCGCAGCAAAGTATTCATCAAGAGTGCCGTCAAATAGTTTAATTTGCTTTTCTTCGAAGGCTAAAATCTTGTTGCATGATTTACTAATCAGATCTCTATCGTGGCTGGCAACTAGAACCGTGCCTTTGAAGTCTTGTAGGGCCCAAGCAAGGGCGGATACAGCTTCAAGATCGAGGTGATTGTTTGGTTCATCAAGTAGAAGAACATTATAATTACAAAGCATCAGCCCACCGATGATGAGTCTTGCTGTTTCTCCTCCGGATAAGTGCCCTACAGTTTTAAATGCATCATCACCACCAAAGAGCATCTTACCTAGGATGCTGCGAATATCTTGGTCATAGACGCCTTCTTTTTTGCTTTTTAGCCATTCAAAAGCTGTCATAGGGCTTTTTTTATCAACAACTTCAGCATGGTTTTGTGGAAAGTAACCTAATTGTACCTGATGACCTAGGTCAATTTTTCCTGCTTCTTGTTTTATCGCTTGAGCAAGCAGCTTAAGAAGTGTAGTTTTACCTCTACCGTTGTTTCCTATGATACCGATCTTATCGCCTCTATTTACTTCGAAAGAGAAGTTTTCAATTACAGATTTTTCGTCATAAGATTTACATACGTGATCGACTTTAAAAACAATTTGTCCTGACGGTTTTTCTGGTGGATAGAAGCGAATGTAAGGTCTTTGAATGTTTGATTTTTTTAGCTCTTGAGGTTGTAGTCTTTCGATTTCTCTGACACGTGACTGCACTTGGCTTGCTCTTGTACCAGCACCAAAGCGAGATACGAACTCTCTTAGCTGTGCGATTTTCTTTTCTTTGGATTTATTTTCATCTTCAGCGCGCTCTCTAACTGCTGTTTTGGCAACGAGCATGCTATCATAGTTGCCTGGATAGATAATGAGAGTTTCGTAGTCTATATCAGCGATATGTGTTGTTACAGCATTCAAAAAATGTCTATCGTGGCTGACAACAATAAGAACACCATTATATTGCAATAGGAAGTCTTCAAGCCAACCGATAGATTCTAAGTCTAGGTGGTTTGTCGGTTCGTCAAGGATTAAGGCTTCTGGGTTTCCAAAGAGAGCTTGACAAAGCATTACACGAAATTGTCTGTCTGTTGGGATGGTATGCATTTTTTCTGTATGAAGAGAAGCATCTAACCCCATACCGGATAGAAGTACTTCCGCATCGGACTCTGCGCTATATCCATCCTCATCTGCGATAATTTCTTCTAGCTCTCCAAGACGTATGCCGATTTCGTCCGTCATTTCTTGTTCATATAATGAGTCTCTTTCTACAAGAGTGTTCCATAGTCTTGGATTTCCCATTAAAACGACGTCTATAAGTCTTTGATCTTTATAGTCTTCAATGTTTTGTTTAAGATACCCTACAGTTCTTGGTAGGTTTACAGATCCACTGGTAGGTTCTTCAAGTCCCATGATAATTTTTAAAAGGGTAGATTTCCCTGCACCATTAGGCCCTGTAAGACCATAGCGATTGCCTGAACCAAAAGTAACTGTAATCCCATCGAAGAGGACTCTTGAGCCGATTCTTTTTGAAACTGAATTAAGTGTAATCATGATTGTATTTGCTTCTTTGAAAAAAATTACGGTGATTTTAGCATAAAATCAAAACAGGAACAAGTATAAGATGAACGAATATTCAAATCAGATTGAGTTATTTATAAGGTATTTGGGATCAATAAAAAATGCTTCAGAGCATACCCTACGCAACTATAGGCTGGATCTAGAGGCATTTAAAAAATACGCACTTTCCCTTCAGGTAGAGGAGAGTGGAGACAAAACTTTATTTGTAGAAAGTGTTGATAAAAGGCTTGTAAGAAATTATTTAGCTCATCTTAATAGCAATAGTGGCGCTAAGAGAACTATCTTACGACGTCTTTCCTCGTTACGATCATTTTTTACATATTTGGTAAAAGAAAAGATTATTTCACTAAGTCCTCTTGAAGATATAGAAAGTCCGAAGCTCAAAAAAAGCATCCCCAAGTCTCTTACCATGGCTGAGGTTGATCGGCTGTTTTCGCTGCCAGATATAAGTTCATATTTAGGGTTTCGTGACAGGTGCATAATGGAGTTATTTTACAGCTCAGGGCTGCGAGTGTCTGAGCTTGTGAGTCTTAATAGGGGTGATTTTGACAAAAGCAACTTTTCTCTTAGGGTGTTTGGTAAGGGAAAAAAGCAGAGAATTGTTCCTATTACAAAAAATGCAGCAGACTGGATCAATAGGTATTTAGAACATCCTGAAAGGAAGATTGATGTAGAGGATCACAAAGCAGAGAAAGATGGTGATGCTATCTTTTTAAATAAATGGGGGGAGAGGCTTTCTGTACGATCTGTGGATAGGAGGTTTGATGAATATTTAAAGCTTGGAGGATTAGCGGGCAAGATTACTCCGCACACCATACGTCACACTATAGCTACGCATTGGCTTGAGAATGGAATGGATTTAAAAACAATACAGGTGCTTCTTGGTCACAGCAGTCTTGCTACTACCACAATATATACTCATGTATCATGTAAGTTGAAGAAGGAAGTCTATGAAAAAGCCCATCCTATGGCCTTTGATGAGGAATAAATAATTTTCGCAATTTAAAAAAAGTTTTTATTGTTTGAAGTTAAAAAAAAATAAATTATAAGAAAATTAATCTCTTTGTTTATTTTTCGGTAAAAACATGTCATACGATGAAAATACTTGGTCTATAGAACATAGTCAGGCAGTGTATAAACAAAAAGGATGGGGTGCAGGCTATTTTGAAGTTAATGCAGAAGGAG
>VGMB01000049.1 GCA_016866585.1 Chlamydiota bacterium | reverse complement strand
GTTCAATATCAAGTAATGTAAATTGTTCATCGCCTTGAATCTGGAGGGTATCTACGTTATTTGCATCCATGAACTCTAAAGGTAGGACACCCATGCCTATTAGATTGCTTCTGTGAATACGTTCAAAGCTTTGAGCCACTACAGCTTTTACTCCCAGAAGGTTGGTTCCTTTGGCTGCCCAGTCTCTAGAGCTACCCATGCCATAATCTTTGCCGGCAAAAATAATAAGTGGAGTCTTTCTTCGTGCATATTCTTCACATGCATCAAATATTGATGTAATCTCTCCTCCAGGTAATATCTTTGTATAGCCACCTTCCTTGCCAGACGCAAGTTTGTTCTTTATCCTAACATTAGCAAAGGTTCCTCTCATCATAATGAGGTGGTTACCCCTACGGCTTCCGTAACTATTGAAGTGTTCTTGCTGAATTCCTTTAGATAAAAGAAACTTCCCTGCAGGGGATGTCTCTTTAAATGAGCCGGCAGGGGAGATATGATCCGTTGTCACTGAATCTCCTAAAATCGCAAGGCAGCGCATATTTTTTAAAGGCTCTATTTTGGGAATCTCCAGAGAAAAGTGATCAAAGTAAGGGGGTTTTTGTATGTAGGTGCTTTTACTGTCCCAATCGTATTGCTTTCCTGAAGTGCCACCAATTTGTTTCCATAGGGGGTTGTCTTCAAGAATACTGGCGTAACGTTTTTTAAACATAGACGGATCAACACACTCTTTTACAAGAGCGTGGATCTCTTCATTTGAAGGCCAAATGTCCTTAAGATAGATAGCTTTTCCATTTGCATTGACGTGTATAGGATCTTTTTGCAGATCTATGTCCACTCTTCCAGCAAGCGCGTATGCAACAACCAATGGTGGTGACATAAGAAAGTTTGCTTTCACTGCGCTGTGGATTCTTGCTTCAAAATTGCGATTGCCACTTAGAACGCTTGCAACTACTAGATCATGATCTTTTATCGCATTTTCAAGTGTTTCATCTAAGGGACCACTATTTCCTATGCAGGTTGTGCAGCCGTATCCTACCAGCTGAAAGCCTAGTTGATCGAGATACTTTTGAAGATCTGCTTTATTAAGATATTCTGTGACTACACGTGATCCAGGAGCAAGACTTGTTTTTACGGATGGGTTTACTTTAAGACCGTGTTCAACTGCCTTTTTTGCAAGCAGACCTGCAGCTAACATAACTGCGGGATTACTTGTATTAGTGCAACTTGTTATTGCCGCGATTACTACCGATCCATGACTTAATACAACTTCGCTAGCTCCTTTTGCGATATATCCAGGTGAAGTTATAGGGCATGTATAAGGACGGTTTTCAACCATTTCAACTACATCAGTGGGCGCGCCGGGGGTGTTATATTCTATACCTCCAGCATCTTCATGATGTAAATTCTTATAAGACCCATCGGAGTGCACTGCAATCTTAGGACGCTCCTTTTCTTCACCCTTACCATAACCTCCTGCATTTGCCGGTTGTGTTAGAAGTGTTTCAAATACATTCTTAAGATGCGAAACTTGTATTTTGTCCTGTGGTCTTTTTGGTCCTGATACGCATGGGGATATTGTCGATAGATCAAGCTCTAGTACTTTAGTGAAGTCAAGATCATTCTTTTTCTTTACGCCAAATAATCCTTGTTGTTGTAGATAGTCCTTGATGAGATTGATTTTCTTTTCATCTCTTCCAGTTGTTCTAAGGTAATCTAATGTTTTATCATCGATAGGAAAGAATCCCATGGTAGCTCCGTATTCAGGAGCCATGTTAGCAACTGTTGCTCTATCTGCAACTGTTAGATTCTCTGTTCCTTCTCCAAAGAACTCAACGAATTTATCTACTACTTTTTCTTTTCTAAGTATTTCAGTAATAGCAAGGGCGAGGTCGGTCGCTGTCGCTCCTTCTGACATCTTCCCGCTAAGATAGAAGCCTATTACTTCTGGCATCTGCAGCGCTACCGGTTGACCAAGCATGGCGGCTTCAGCTTCGATGCCACCAACACCCCATCCTACTATGCCAAGACCGTTGATCATCGTTGTATGAGAATCTGTTCCAACGAGGGTGTCGGGAAAAAGAACATGTTCTCTGTTATATTTCTTTTGAGATACAACATGAGCTAGGTGTTCTAAGTTTACTTGATGAACAATACCTATTCCAGGTGGTACAACTTTGAATGTTTCAAAAGCTTCTTGTCCCCACTTTAAAAATTCATAACGCTCCAAGTTCCTTTCAAATTCTAGTTTAATGTTAAAATCATAAGCATCACTTGTACCAGATTTGTCTACTTGCACAGAATGATCGACAACAAGGTCTACAGGAACTTGAGGCTCTATTATAGAAGGATCATAGCCTTTGTCATGCACTGCATCTCTCATGGCTGCTAAATCAACAAGTAGTGGTACACCAGTAAAATCCTGTAAAAGAACTCTAGAGACAATAAACGGCACCTCTCCACCTTTTTTTCCTCTTTCTTCCCAGCGTGCTAATGATAAGATGTCTTTTTCTTGGACTTTATTTCCATCGCAATTTCTTAATAAAGATTCAAGTACTATCCTAAGAGAAACTGGCAGCCTGCTTATTTTTATTTTTGTACTTTCTTCAAAAGCAGGTAAACTATAGTAAAAAGAATCGTCTAATTTCCTTAGGGTATTAAAGGTGTTTACCAAAGATGACATAATTTGTTCCTCTTTTCATCATGAACGATGTATTCGTGAAGGTTTGTTTTCATAATCAAATAGAATATTTTACACGAAAGAATCAAGACCTTTCTTTGAGCACTTGAATTGTTTTTTGTAAGAGGTCAAATAGAGAAAAAAGTATGACAACAAAAGAAATGAGCGTAGTTCATACTTTTTCCTTATTTTATGACAGGGGGGTTTAGGTGCCAGATGAAGCCATATTTTTGAAGCTATAACCAAGGATTCTTTGGTATTCTGCTATGATTTCTTTAAGTTCTTTTTCCAAGGTCTCATTTTTTCTATCGAAGACATTCCATGATTTTTGACCTATAAGTACATGGCGTGAGGATTGAAGTTCTGTAAGTTTTGAGCTAACTTGATCTATTTGTTTTTGTAGGTCAATTTTGCCTGAAGCTCGTAACATAAAATTCCCCTTTCTAAAATCTTTTCTTTACGGATAGAAAAAAGATTAGTCAAATTCGATTTTGAATTCAAGATGATTTTTTTTTATGTGTTTCCTGTTTTTTGGGAAATGATTTTTCGTTTTTAAAACCCCTTTTTTGTTTTCTAATAACAACTAAAGAATGAGAAAAATATCAAAAAAACAATTTTTTATATTAAATGTTATTATTTTTATTGAAAAAAATATTTTAAATTGTGAACTTAAAAATAGGTGGTGAAATTAATGTGTTTGCCCTAATCGTTTAAAAATTAAATGAGGAAATTATGGCTAAAAAAAGAACAGCAGGAAAAAAAAGACCTGTAAAAAAAGCTGCGAAAAAATCTTCAGCAAAAAGAAGACCAGCTAAAAAAGTAATGAAAAAAGCTGCTAAGAAAAGAGCTCCAGCTCGTAAAGCTGCTAAGAAAAAAGCTACAAAGAAAAGATCTCCAGCTCGTAAAGCTGCTAAGAAAAAAACAGTAAAAAAAGTAGCTAAGAAAAAAGCTGTTAAGAAGCCAGCAAAAAAAAAGGCTAGCAAAAAATCAGTTAAGAAAGAAGAAAAGTTCCATAGCGCTGTAACAGGTGGTTCTGTGCTAGGTTCTGGTGGACATTCAATGTAATTCTTTTTAAATGAATTAAATAAACCCGGATTCTTTAATCCGGGTTTATTTTTTTAGAGCCGATTTTCTTCAAAATGCTCACTTCGTAATAATTTTTTTTCTTTTTCACAATCACTTTTGCGTTTATTAGCCTTCTTAAAAGCCAGGTATGATTTACATCTTTAGACATCTTAAGCTTTTTTAAATCCTCAAGTGTAAAAAATGGGTGCGTATACAGAAAACCTTTGATATTCCGTAAGGTAGATGCTTTTATATCTGCCAAAAGATTGCTAAGTTTTGTGTCTAATCTATGTAGCTCGTGAATGTTTTTCTTCAGAAGTATTAACTCAAATTCTAGCCCACGCAAAAAGAAACGAACCCAATTAGTCCATGATTGAGTAATCCTAATTTCATGTAACCCTCTCAGATATTTTTCTCTATGTATATGAAAATATCTGGTGAGAAACAAAATTGGAGAGGATAAAATTTTTTTTTGCTTTATCACTCCGGATATAAGTATTCTTGCCGTTCTACCATTACCGTCCATAAAGGGATGTATGTCTAAAAAATAGCCGAAAAAAATCGATGTAGCTACATAAGGATCTATATTTGTAGATAAAAAATGTATGAGCTTGTCTAACAGTATTGGAACTTTTTCAGGGGCTGGAGGATAATGTAGGGCTTCAGCAAATGTGCATCCCTTTTTCCCGATCCAGTTTTGTCTTTTTCTAAGATGACCAGATTCTCCTTTTATTTTGCCATACCCTTTTTCTACATAGTAATTGATTTTTTCTATTAAACTAGGGTTGAGATCAGACATGTTTGATAACTTTTGTACCAATTTAAGTCCTTTCATGTAGCTTGCAAGTTGTATCGATAGCTCGCTTTTTGGCTTGTTCTCCAGCAATTTGCAAGCATCTTCAAAATTGATTTTTTTAGTATGCATACAGATTGAGTCTAGGCACTCTTTGACGAGTAAAGTGTACAGTATTTTTGGACAATCGAAGTTAGCTAGGGCATTGTTGACTTCTTGGCATAAAATCTCGACTTTATCAAGACGTGAGGTTATCCCTCGCTTGTTATATTTTTTAGGAATCGGGATTTCTTTGTGAAACTTGCTATCCATAGAATTACCTATCTGCTATATAAAATATTTGGTATTTTCAATCAATCGTGGAGGATATGTGAGGATTGCTTTTCTTTTTACTGCAACATGCGCATTCTTTAATGTGCATCTTTTTTCTGATATATCTCAAAATGACTTCATATATCCATTAAGCTTAAATAAAATAGCAGCAGTGTGTTTGATTGATTCAGAGCATGATCAAAAAGATGCCGGTAGTATAGCTACCCAAAGAGGCGTTACTTGGATGTGTAAGCATGGTTTTAAATTTATCAAGATAGAATCTGAAGAAAAAATAATGCTATTTACAGCGCCATCCGAATCTCCTAATGATTCTGTGTATAGTGATAATTTTTCAAAAACACTGCCTGATCAAAATTTTCCAGACTCTGATTCAACTGTTGGGGAGTTGGCATCACAAATTCCAGCTGTTAGAGTTATCGTAGTAGGATCAAAAGATGATCCAAAAGATTCTACATATTTTACCTGTCCTCAGAATACGCCATAGTCTAAAATGTTTTTAGTCAATTGATTATTAACATTTTACTTAAATTGATTCGCGTTTATTTGTATGCATCAATCGAATATGTTTTTTGATCTGAAAATATAAGATAGATAAAGGTATGAACAAAATATATCCGTTTAGGCAATTAACAAACCATCAAATTTCTAATCATTTTATTGCAGAAAATTTAAAAGCTTGTACTTCAAATGGGAAAATTTCATGGATGAATCGTTACCTTCAAAAAGGTGGAACCATTCCCAGTAACTCAGAAGTTGATACTAGTTTTAAAATAGCATCGATTTTACGAGAAAATAGATCCGAAGCTATGAGAATTTATTCTATTCAACCATCTCGTATAGATTATGTTGCTGAACGAGCAATACATTTAGCGGAGACTGTAAAAAAAGTAGATAGATTAGCGATTGATCTTGGTGGAGGAAACAGTTCTTTAGCTTTATATCTTTTAAAAAGAAATTGGAAGGTGATAGTTGTTGATCCTTCTGATGAAGCTTTAAATCTATTACAGCTTAGAGTTCGAAATGGGGGGTTAACAGCTTTAGCTAAAAGTAAGCTATTTTTAGTGCCAACCAAAATGGAAGATTTTTCTTTTCCTTCAAATGTGACATTAATAAACGCTCAAAGTTCTTTACCATATTGTGATGCAGGAAAGGTAATTAATCTTTGGAAAAATATATATGATTCGTTAGAGCCGGGGGGCGTTTTTGCTGGAGATTTTTTTAACAACTGTTCTGATATTCGTTGTGAATCAGTATCCGATTTTTCTTATGCATCTACACTAGATGATAATAGTCCAAGTTCCAGAAAAGAGATCATCTCTCGTCTACAGCTTGGAACATGGATGGCATCTCCTTCTCTAACGCATTCCATGCTAAAAAATAGTTCTTATAATATTTGCTATTTTACTGTAGATGATACTTCGATAGAATTTATAGGATATAAGTGAGATTCACTCTTAATTAATTCATTTTGTTAGTTTTAATAAAATAGTTAGCTTGAAAATGTAGATTTAATACTCTAAATTTACAAAGAAAGCACTGCGATCGGCTAGTGCTTTCATTCATTTGAAGAGGAGGAAACCCATACTTGTGGGTGAGTGTAGTCGGTTTATTTTGAGAATAAATCTTTAAATGGTTGTATAATTTCTTGTATTTGAGAGGGATCATTCACTACAGAATCTAACATGTTCTTTAGGTTTTCTTGAATAAATACTTGTTTAAGCAATTGTCCAAGGATAGAGTTTGTAAGTTGATCTGCTGGAAATCCCTTTGATGCTCTGATGTTTTTTATAACTATTTGTTTTATAGGGGGTAGCCTTTTAACTTTGCTGTTGCTTTGTAGATAAAGAACATCAACAGTAATGTTGTTTATAATCAGTTCTTTTATAACACAATCTTTGTAGGTTATGTATGTAGCTGTTGCTTTTTGATTTGGAACTTTAGACTCCGCATTTGCATTTTTTTCCAGATTGGACATTAGTGTTGTCCAATTGCCCTTTGTTGATGTAGCAGAATTAAACTCTAATCCTAAATAAACATCGTCCAAAATGATTTTGTCGATAAAAAGTGATCTTCGAAACAGAGAGTATATCAAGGGAAACTGGATATCTATTGTCTGAGCTGAAAACGCCTTATTTAATAAACCTGTTGGAATATTTCCGATTTCTAAATTTTCTATTTTGATGCCTTTAGAACCAATATTTATATCTTCAACGTCAACTTTAACTTCTAGTTTATTTCCCAGGTACACTGAAAGAAAATCGGGGGATCGAGAGGAGATATAAATTGTAACTAACCCAGATATAACTAGAATGACTATTAATAAGCTCAGTAAAATTGATATGATTTTTTTCATGCCGTGGACTCTAGGTGTTTTTAATTTCAATCTAAATTAAAAACGTAAAAGCAGCAATATAAAAAAACGCACCCTTAAAAAGGGTGCGTTTTTTTTTAGTATTCAGAGTTAGCCATCGAAGATGAGCTTAAAGCCTTATCATCTGTGTCTTCTGTGATGATTGCTTCTGTAGTCAGGAGAAGTCCAGCAATAGATGCTGCTAGTTCTATAGTTAAACGAGAAACTTTCGTTGGGTCTACAATGCCTTTTTCTAGCATGTTACCAAATTCGTCGTTTCTTGCATCCCATCCTTCATATGTTTGCATTTGGCTTACTTTTTGAACGATGATAGATCCTTCTTTTCCTGCATTTTCAGCAATTTGACGTAAAGGGTAGCTTAGAGTCTTTGTTATGATTTCAGCGCCAACTTTTTCGTCTCCTTTTAGTGTTGCTATTAGATTTTCAAGCGCAGATATGCTACGAATAAATCCTATGCCACCACCAGGTAAGATTCCTTCTTCAACAGCAGCTTTAGTTGCGTGTACTGCATCATCAACTCTGTCTTTTTTCTCTTTCATTTCAATCTCTGTTGCAGCACCGACTCTTATAATGCCAACTCCACCTGCAAGCTTTGCGAGTCTTTCTTGAAGCTTTTCTTTGTCGTAGTCTGATGTGCTTTCTTCGATTTGTCTTCGTATTAAAGATACTCTATCTTTAATTTCTTCTTTTTTACCAAGACCTTCAACAAGTGTTGTGTCTTCTTTTTTTATTACAGCTTTTTTGACTCTGCCAAGCATATCAATTGTTACAGTGTCTAGCTTTATGCCAAGTTCTTCACTGATATATTGTCCACCGGTGAGTATTGCTATATCTTGCAAAATTGCTTTTCTGCGGTCACCGAAGCCTGGAGCTTTAACGGCGCATACTTTTAGTCCGGCTCTTAAGCGATTAACTACCAGCGTTGCCAGAGCTTCTCCTTCGATATCTTCAGCTATAATTAAAAGCGGTTTTCCTGTTTCAGCAACAGTTTGAAGTATAGGAAGAAATTCTTTCATAGCTGAAATCTTTTTCTCGTAAATTAGCACGAATGCATCTTCCAATACACACTCTTGAGCTTCTGCATTTGTCATGAAATACGATGATACGTAGCCTCTGTCAAAATTCATCCCTTCTACAACATCTAATGTTGTTTCGAAGCCTTTAGCTTCTTCTACAGTTATAGTTCCATCTTTGCCCACTCTTTCCATAGCTTTGGATATGATTTGGCCTATCTCTGTATCTCCATTGGCAGATATCGTTGCTACTTGCTCGATTTCTTTTCTATCTTGGATAGGTTTGCTGAGCACTCTTAGGTTTTCAACTACAGTTTTTACAGCTTTTTCAATCCCTTTTTTTAGTTCCATGGGATTTGCACCCGCTGTTACGTTGCGAAGTCCTTCGCTGTAAATAGCTTCAGCAAGCACGGTCGCAGTTGTTGTTCCGTCACCAGCTTTATCTGCTGTCTTGCTTGCAACTTCTTTGACCATTTGAGCTCCCATGTTCTCGTGTCTATCTTCGAGCTCAATTTCTTTTGCTACTGTAACGCCGTCTTTTGTTATGTGTGGCATACCGTAGGATTTGTCGATAACTACATTTCTTCCTTTGGGACCAAGAGTCACTTTAACAGCAGATGATAAAGTCTT
>VGMB01000048.1 GCA_016866585.1 Chlamydiota bacterium | reverse complement strand
GGAACAGTTCTCCCTGCTAATGTGTATGACGTGGAAGTTAACGTTATGTTAGATTACCGTATTGATCGAGGCTGGGCTTCCATAAAGTTAGAATTTGATAATGACGCGGGTACATTTAGCGGCACTTTAAATAAATTAAAGCTTGAAAAAGCGTTTTTCGGGGCTCGTTGTGTAGACACAGATTCTACAACTTTTGATATTGAGCTAGGAAGAAGAAGATTAAGCAACATTTTTGATTCGAATCTTCAATTTGCCTCTTTTATGGACGGTGTTCTATTCCGTTATGACGTAGGGGTTGATAATTGGGGAGACCTCTATGCACATCTTGGCTCATTTGTAATTGATGAAAGAGTAAACCAATACGGCTATGTCGGTGAGCTAGGATTTATGAATATAGCAAGTTCTGGTTTTTATACTAAATACTCTTTGATTGATTGGGATACCAAAGATTATCCAGACCGTATTGATAACTTAAGATTTCAGTTTTTAATATCACAACTTATTGTTGGATATAAGTGTTTCCCTAAATGGTTCAATAGACCTATAAAAGGATATGCAGCAGCTCTCTATAATCACAAAGCACAGGCTCATTCTTTTACAGCTAATAAAAGAGCAAACTTTGGTGGTTATTTAGGCTTTTCGCTAGGTGAGATTAGAAAAAAAGGCGATTGGGCTTTTGATATTAATTATCAAGTCTTAGCAGCGCAAGCAGTCCCAGATTTTGATACAACGGGAATAGGCCTTGGTAACGCGGTTAATTCAGGCCTTTATACTACAGTAGCTAATGCGAAGGGATCCAAAGCTATACCAACTACAAGAAAGACAGCAGCAGGTAACGGAAATTATCGCGGATTTGTTGCTACTCTTGATTATCTTTTAACGAATAACTTGACTTTCCAACAGCAATGGCAACAGGCCATTACTTTGGATAAAGACATTGGACCATTCAGAAGGTTCAAGCTTTATGAAATAGAATTCATATACATGTTCTAAAGAAAAAGCCGCAGTTAATGTGGCTTTTTTTATATCATTTTATGTTTTAAAAATGCTTTCACCTACGTAGTTAGAGTCTTTTATCGTATCAGCTCTTCTAATCGAATGTAGCATTAGCAGCTAGATGGTTGAAAGTTTCTAAAAACCACTAAATTATTGTTCAAATGAACAGCTTTTTTAGCACTATCTCTGCTATGGAATAATATAAAAATATTTCTTGATTTAGATTTAAGTTGGTTTTGTTCTTTTTAAACTCTTAGGAAAATGAATAGTGAAATTCATGCATCTCCTAAGAGTTATAAGATATTTAAAAAATCTGAATTTTTCAAATTGATGAGACTTTAATATTAATTTGTCCATCATCTTCTTTGTTTATTTTTACGGAGTATATTTTTTCCTTAGAAAAAAGGTTTTTTAATCCTGATGATTTAGTTTGAGAAAGATTGAGTTCATCTCTTAGCAGGAGACATACCTTGGCATGTTTTTTTAGAGATTTTTTTGCATGCTGAACAATTTCATCTTGTGTGGAGAGATTGTCGATTTCATCCATAGAATGTATCCAGTTATACCAAAAGGGCCTGTTTTTTCTTTTTGGAAGAAGAAGGTGTACTTCAGGTGTCATACCTATAAAAAGAAGCGTTTTATAGATGGTAGAGTTCTCTAAAAGAAACAATCCATCATTACTTATATCTCTAACACAGTCTAGATTAACTTTACTGATGGGTAGTATAATTTTTTTAGCTATAAAATGTAGAGATGTCCCAGACAGCCTTAATGTAATAAGAAATGAAATAAAAAGGGTGAAGAGACCTATTAAAAAGAAACTTAGTGACGGAGGAAGTTTTAAAAGATCATTAAGTACATATAGAGCTATAGATGCCACAAGCACCCCTGTGAAGCTGAGAAAGTTTGCAGCTGCAATAACTTGTCCTCTTTTTTCTATGGGGCTATTTATTTGATTGAAAGTATCAAAGGGTATTACAAAAATCCCTCCACATACACCCATTAAAATTAGGCATATGCCGCTAAGCATCAAGGAAAATGAACTTAAAGATAGTAAGATGAACACAATTCCGAGTGCAAATCCAGCAATACATGATATACCTAGTTCTATTTTACTTTTCATCCATTTGCCGCAAAAATAGGATCCGATTGCTATTCCAATAGCAATAATCAAAAATAAATACCCCCCTATAACATCAGAAAGGCCTAAAGATTCAATCGAAAAAGGAATGATATTTAGTTGTGCAAATGAACCAATAAATAAGAAAAAGGCTGATCCAAAGATTGATTGTCTTAGATATTTAATCTCTTTGCAAAACTGCAGGGTGTGGTAAATCTCTCTGATAAACAGAAAGTTCATCTTTTTTTGACCATCTTGAGGCGCTGTTTTTTTTATGCAAAAGCTAGAAATTAGTCCAAAAATTGCAACTACTAAACACACTAAGGCTGCTATGACGAAATTTTTACTTGATATTTCTGTAATAAAGGAGGCTAAAAATGTTCCGAATATCATGGCCATGTAGGTGAAGGCCGTGATCATGCCATTTGCTTTAGATATATTATCTTTTGAAACAAGCTCTGGAATAATACCGTATTTTGGCGGGCCAAATAATGCACTATGGGTAGCTAGTAAAAATAAAAGGGAGTATGCACCAACCATGCTTTTATAGTAAAAAGCGATGACGATCAATAAGGTGATAATCACTTCAAATAGTTTCAGGATAACAATCATTTTTTGCTTACTAAATCTATCAGCTAAAATTCCTGCTGAAGAAGAAAACAGTAGGAAAGGAAGAACATAAACGGCGCCTGCCATAGATAAGATAGCTGAAGCCTTATCCTGTCCCAAAATAGAAATGCAAAGAAAGGCCAAAAGAAGACGGTATAAATTATCATTAATAACACCGAAAAATTGGGTTAGATTCAACATCCATATTGAATTTTTCCTTTTTTCTGTTACCCAGTGAGAATTTATTACTTGATTTGTTATATTTTTGATGAAATTCGGAAAAAATTTAATTTTCATAATATGTTGCTAGTTTTTTCTTTAATGTAGCAAAGTATGAATAAGGGTGCACCATTAGAAATGAAAAATGATCCCCCATATGTATTTTTTAGCAATAAAATAGAGGTCCTTGCAGAAGTTCTGCAGTCGGAGCTTTTTAGTGCGCAGGATCCCTTTGCCCGAAGATTTGTTGTTGTTCCTGATGCAAAGCTAAAGAATTATCTATATTATTATTTTGCTATGCGATCTGAGGCTAAGATTTCTTTCGGCTTAGAGGTGGTAACTCTTCCAGAAGCTTTGTACGAGCTCACCCGACGAAATAAAAAACAAACCCCTTTTTATTTTCCAACGCTTGCCGACATGTCTTTTCGTATAGAGGGAGTAATTGTTGATTTACTCTCTGGGGAGAATCAAAAAAAATATGACACTTTATCGAGATATGTAGGAAATATATCTGATTCAAGTAGAACAATAATACGCAAAAAGATCATAGCTCTTTCGGAGCAGTTGTCTCGCTTTTTTAACGTTTTAGGTCTGCAACCTCAAAAGGTTATTGATGAATGGCTGCACTCTGACGATTGGCAGCAGCATATTTGGAAAACAATTTTTACCAGTGATGTGGAGTGGACATATCCTGAACGGATGCTAGACAAAATTACTCCAAGTCAGCAAAAAATATATTTATTTGGTTTTAACTATATCCCCTCAGTTTATCTAGACTTTTTTACCAAAACTACAGTTTTGGCGTATATTTTGTCTCCTTCTGAGTATTTTTGGGAAGATTTGTACAGTGATAAAGAGCGAGTTTACCTTCAAAAGGTCTTAGAAGGTAAAAAGGTGAGGCTTAAAGTAAGGCAGCAGCTAGACCTATATTTAAGAGAGAGTAATCCCCTTCTAGGAAATTGGGGTAAAATGGGACGGGAGTTTCTTAAAAAAGTAGGGTCTTTGGAGCCTTACATCGAAGAGTATTACGTAGAGCCAAAAGGATCTTGTCTTTTGCACTTCGTGCAAAAAGATTTCCTAAATCTTGCAGAAAATATCGCTGAATTACCTACTATTGCAAATAAAGGATCGATTGAAGTTCACGCAACGACATCTGTGCTGCGAGAAGTTGAGGTCTTATTTGAAAAAATACAACAATTGATAGATTCACAAGAAGAAAAGGGGCTTTTACAGCCTAAAGATATTCTTGTTCTGTGTCCCAATATAGAAAGCTATACTCCCTATATTCATCAAGTGTTTTCACAGGCTGAATTCCCCTATAGAATGCTTGATGTAAAGCAGAGGCAGAGTGCGGATATCTTAAAGGCGTTTGAAATATTACTTAAGCTTAGTGAAGATCGGTACGATAAAAATTCTGTACTAGAGCTTCTTTCGTGTAAACCTTTTATAGAAAAGCTGGGCGTAAAACAGGAAGAGATTACAAAAATTACAACTTGGATTGAAGGTGTAGGAATAAAATGGGGGCTCGATAGAGAAAATAAAGAGGATATTGTTAAAAATAGCCTTGGATATTCTCATAGGATAGAGCAAGCGGGTAGCTGGTCTTTTGGGTTTGAAAGGCTTTTAACAGGATTAATTTTTGCAAAATCTGAAGAAGATTATCTAGGCGAATGTGTTTATGCCTGGCCTAAGTATGGTATTGACTGGAACCAAAGCGAGGTTTTGGGCAAAGTAATTTTTACCTTGTCGTTACTTTTTCAAGACCTAAGAGAACTAGAAAATAAGGATAAACTTTTTACAGAATGGGTGGATATTTTTTCCGAAATTTCTACAAAATATTTTTCTGCAGAACATAAAAACGAGTTTAATTTTGAATGCAGAAGGATACTATCTGGTTGCCAAGAGATGAGCGGATCTTATTCTTTGGAGAGTTTTCGTAGGATAGTGTCGGCACTACAGAAAAAGAAAACAGAGTCTTTTTATAGCGGGCAGATCAATGCTGTTACTTTTTCTGCATTACGCTCAGGAAGTGTTTTACCCTCAGAAGTCATCTATCTTCTGGGGATGGAAGAGGAAAGCTATCCTAGGACTGATATCTCACTTTCTATGTGTGATATGACAAAAATTAAAAACAAATCATATTATCCATCGAGGCAAGAAGAGGATAGATTCTTGTTTTTGGAATGTCTTCTTTGCGCTGGGTCTAAACTTATAATGAGCTATTCTAGAATTTCAGCCGCAGACCATCAGCCACAAGGACCGTCTGTTCTTATTGAAGAGCTATTATCTTACATAGAGCAAAGATATTCTTTAATGCAAAAAGAAAGCTGCTTGATTTCTCATCCGCCATTTGCATTTCATAGCTCATATTTTTCAGAGGATTCTCGTTTTTTTCCTTTAAGTATATCCTCTCAAAAAGCTGCTCTCACATATTATAGCGGAGAAAAAAATGCTCAGCCCCCTTTATTCCCCACATTATATGGAAGGAGTTTGATTGTAAGTGAGCAAAAAACTGCCGAAACAATTAAAATTAAAGATTTGCTTAGATTTGCAAAGCACCCTTTAAAATTTTACATGCAAACAGTTTTAGGCATATATCCTACATCGCTTTTTCAAGAAGATAATCAGGAATTTATTTTGCCGTTTTACGCTAGCGCTCAGATGAAAAAAGAGCTACTTAAAAACTCATATCAAAGCATATTTTCGATTGCCCGATTAAAAGGAGAACTTCCAGTTGGTGTATTTGAGGATGTTGCTGTACATAAAGTCCAAAAAGAGATGGATGATATCTCAGCTCACTTAAAACTTTGGGGAATAAATAAAAATCAAGTTCGCAACGTACACTTTCAAAGCGCGTGCCAAAGGGAATTTGAGGTTGATAAAAATAGCATCTTACCAGGTCTATCTATTACAACACCTAAAGGAAGAAAGTTTTTATTAGAGGGGATATTATCGGATGTCTCTGACAGAGGGCTTTTATATTATGGAGAAGACTCATTTAAAGGATTAGTTTCTATATGGCCTATATACCTTGTTTTCTTGGTAGCGCAGAAAAAGTATCAAAGATGGGACGAGTCGTTATTTGCCCTCAAAAAGGCAGCACATTGTGAGCTTTTCGTAGAGGAAGAACAACTGCTGCTTGGCCAGTATTTGGATTACTATTATGAAGCAAAATTTTCTCCTTCTTTACTTATCCCAGAACTTGCTGAAAGTATTTTATTAAATGATTACCAGGCATTTTGTAAGCATCTGCAAGAAAAAATACATGATGACACCTTCGTTGATGATTATGTTCGCTGGCTATTTTTTAGGGATAGCATGCCTACAAAAGAAGGTTTTGAGGAATTGAGAAGAATAATCCCCGAGAGCCTATTTGCACCTCTCTTAGAAAGAAAAGGTACATCATGAGAAGATTTCAGGTGTTAGACAGAAATACTCGGGTATTTGGTCGTTTTTTCTTAGAGGCCTCAGCTGGCACAGGAAAGACCTTTGCTATAGAACATATTGTTGTCAGAACGATTCTAGAGTCAGATACACCCCTTTCCATAGATCAAATACTAATCGTTACATTTACAAGGGCAGCAACTCGTGAGCTAAAGGTTCGCATAAGAAACAATCTGACAAAAACCCTTCTTTTTTTACAAAAAGGAGTATCCGGACCGGACTATCTTCTACCTATTTTTGAGAAAGGGTCTGAAGTGGTATTTTCTGCACAAAGAAAAATAGAAGAAGCACTATGTAATTTCGATAAAGCAAACGTATTTACTCTTCACGGCTTCTGCCATAAGATTCTATCGGAGTTTGCCTTTGAAGCTGGAGAATTTTTTGAAATTAATTCCCCTGAATCAAAATCACATTCTCTCAAGATACTCCAGGTCGTAGAAGATTATTTTAGAGCGGGTATAGACCAAAATCAGTTTAGCACAGCGCAAATAGATCTTTTGATTACATCTAAACCTAAAGAATTTGGCAAAGTTGTTAAAAAAATTGCTAAGTGGATAGAAAAAGATGTTATAATTGAAGATTATTTGTCTTGGCATCAGATACTGGATCTTTTTAATCAAAATCTGAAAAACATATCAGAGCAATACTTGCTATCTAAAGAATGCTTTGAAAGCGATATAAACCTGCTTTTCCCTCTTTTTAAGAGAATAAAAGATACACACAAAGACCAGGCCCTGGCATTTTTTGAGATACTTCAAGCATCTCAAATTTCTGAAGAAGAATTCCGCTCTATTATTTCATCAAAAGACTATTTTCTTTCCTTAATACTTGATAATAACCTAAAGAAAGGGAAGAACGTTTCAAATGTAAAGCTGTTTTACAAAGGGCTGAGAGATATTTGTATTGAGAAGTTGCTTCCACTTATAGAAGAAGCACGAGATAAAGAGGTCATCTTTTTAAGGATTGTTAAAGAATGTTTGACTAGCTGGAAAAAGTCCTCCTTATATCAAGAGAGCTTTTCTCCAGATGATCTATTAAGAAAAATGGTAGGGGCTTTAAAGCGTGAAGATTTACGCCAAAAAATTGCAGAAAAGTTTGCAGTTGGTGTTATTGATGAATTTCAAGATACAGACCCTATGCAATGGGAGATTTTTAAGTCTTTATTTCTTGCAGACGAATCGTTGCTAAAAACAATTTATCTTGTGGGAGATCCAAAGCAATCTATCTACTCTTTTAGAAATGCTGATGTCTATACATACATCAAAGCAATGAAAGATGTAGGGGAGGATAATAGGTTATTTTTAGATACTAATTTTCGTTCCGAGCCAAGTCTTGTCAATGCACTTAACACGTTATTTACTCAAGATATTTCAAAAGGATGGATGTCCTTACCTTCAACAGGTCAAAGCTTGGAGGTTATTGCTGTAAATAGCAAAGGAGAAATAAGTATACCCGCTGATGTTAAGCCTGTTTCTGATCTTCACTTCTTCTTATGCGAAGGACATACAGGTCGATCGAAACAATGGCCTAATGAAAAACTGGAGGAAGGCTCTTTGTTCCCCTATATTTTATCGGAAGTGCGGAGAATGGTTCAAAATGAAGATGTCAAATATGGGAAAATTGCCATTTTGGTAAGGGATAGATACCAAGCTTCGCGTCTAGAAGAGTATTTTAAAAGGTTTCAGGTTCCATGTTCTGTTAAAAGATCTCTAACAATACAAAATTCGGTGGCTTACGCGGCTTTACATGATGTGATTTGTGCTGTAACAAGGCCCGATGACATAAGCGCTATAAAAAGGGTTTTAGCAGGTATTTTTATAGGAGCACAGGCAAATGAGATAATGCTTAATGCTGAGTCTAGGATGTTGCAGAAGGCTAAGTATTTCTTTCAAACAGAGCATAGTAAAATTTCTCATAAGGGATGGGGTGCATTTTTTCAAACATTCTTTTCTCATGTTTGGAACGAGGGAGGCTTATCTACTCTTGAAGGCATACTTACAAGAGAGGAAAAAAGCTTATATTTTGAAATCCGACAAATCATTCAGGTAGCGATGCAATCGTGTCCTAATATTTATTCACTGGACTCATTTTATGAGTTTTGTTGTCGCTTGGCTCTTCTTGATTCAGAGGATGAAATTTTAAAGGTCCATTTGGAATCAGAAGAAGACCAGGTAGTGATCATGACTATACATACAAGCAAGGGTCTTGAATTTGATATTGTTTTTGCTTTGGGACTAATTTCCAGAGTTAATGCCAAGGATGATATTATTAAAACGAAAGATAACGGAGAAGAAACTCTTGAGAAGTGGGATTTATCTAAAGAAAGTTGCATTCGCACTATATTGGAATCAGATGCCGAAAAAATGAGACATCTTTATGTTGCACTTACAAGAGCGAAAAAAAGATTGTATGTTCCAATCGCTATTGATCTTGATCAAAAAGAAGTAGAACTTTCAAGGGCTTCTTCTATAGAACTGCTATGCCAGAGCTTTGGTAAAAAAGAGTTTGATATTTTAAATGCATACAATCACCTACATCTTATGACGACAGAGCAGGTTATTGAGCATATAAACAAATTATCTAAAAATGCTTGCATAGGATATACGATAGTGGATGATCGATATAAAGAATCCCTACAGTATTCTTTTAAGCATGAAGGCAAAGATCTTCAATTTCGTAAAGCAGCTAATATAGTTTTTTCTGAAGAAAAAGATAATTTCAT
>VGMB01000047.1 GCA_016866585.1 Chlamydiota bacterium | reverse complement strand
ATAATAATCAGCTTTTATTTATTTCTATTTTTATATTATATATTAATACTATCTTAATATTTTAATTTTAAAATTAATATCAATAAAAAGGGGAGTTAAATGAGCTCATTATCAATTACAAATAACGCAAATCAAATAGATAACGCAAACCAAAGAGATGTTTTCAGTATAGGTAAAGAACCTCTAGGAATCGTCTATGACTACTTGAGTAATCCAGAAAAATGTAGGGTTTCAATTACTTGTCACCAGGGAAGAACATATCTTCAACTGCACGTGAAAGACGGTGTAGAGGAATTGGCAAAAATAATGAGTAAAGCATTTGAAACAATACCCTCTCTTGTAAGATTTAATTTTGAGATACATATGCCTCAGGATCCGACTGTAGCTCAATTATTTTCTATTAAATTTCAAGGTAAAGATACTGCATTTGTTCTTTATAAAAAGATACCTGCTGAAAATATCAATATAAAAAATGAGATTCTAAATACGCGTCTATGCTTGGATGGAGATTTAGATCTCGTCGAAAGAATGGAGAGTTTTCCTAAAGTCGGTGATTTGATTATGTCTAATAGTAACACAGAGCTAGAATACCCAGACTGGTGTGCCCACGGTTGTAGATACGGTGGCATGATTGCTCCACGAAATTATGCTCCTGTTAAAGAATTAATCAAAGATTGTGTGAAAAGAGGGCGATTAGACCTTGTTGAAAACATCATAAATGAAAGAGTTCCTTATGTTACAATTGATTACAAACACGGGCAAAGTTTTTCTGCCAAAACATCGTTGTGTGGGTTTATTGCAGAAGCTTGTGCAGAATATGGCCTAGTGGATGAATGCGTAGAATGGTTCGGAAGAACTGATGCAATAATTTGCCCAGTTGAAAAACTATTCAAAGCTAGCATCTCCAGTTATCAACTCAGAGCAGCTTTGGATATAAAAAATAGATTACCTCCTGAAACACACGGCCCATATGGTAGTATGAATAGTACAGAAAGGGAATTTAAATATGCAATTGTTAATTTACAAAGTTCATCAATTTCCGATAGGTTAAAACTTATAAAAAAGGCTATAGAATTCAGGGATTCAGAATTGTTACAGTATTTTATAGCTGTTTTTCCTGAAATAATAAATGATTCCATGTTTCATCAAGCATGGGTTGCCTGTGGAAGTCCAACTGATTTAGGCCCACAATTTGGTCAGAATGCTTTTTTGGGTAACATACCTACTATTCAGGGTGAAGAGTTACATACTCTGAGATTACAAGTTTTTGATATAGTATCTGCAAGTCCTAATATTTCCATTTACATTGAAAGAGACGAGACTATGGCCTACATTAATCAGTTAGGAGATTGTACTTCTGGATACAGAGAGGATGATTTACTTGCACTATTAGAAGATCCATCAAAGCAGCATATTACACAGTTGATTTACCAAAAGATGGCCAAGAAACATGAGCATCAACAAGATGAAGAAGATGGCTTTGGTGAAAGAGCTTTTAAGGGACAAATTCCTGCACTACATACACAAAGTACATTATATCCAGTGTCTCCGCACCTGGTATATGACAGAAGGATGGTCATAGGACAGGTTAAAGAAGAAATAAATAATAATTTCAATAAGTACATGAGACAATTAAAACCAAACACATTTGTCTGATTAAATTGTCCAATCTAATTTCGAGTAGTGTAGCTTGTATCTTAAAGTACACTACTCTTTCTAAAGCTTTCAGGAGCCTATCTCAATAAATTTTTCACCCATTCCATAATCAACGCTAGTTGAGTCATTGTATTCCATACTTCGAATCTTCTTTCCCATCGAAGCATTAATCGTATGTATTACCGCTTAAGACAAGAATGCGTTCTTTCTACTACCCAGCCAATAGGCGTTAACCTGAATGCGTTTGCCAATTCTTTTAATGTGGGAGCTCCCTTCACATTCTTTCTCCATGGAATCAGCGAAAAAAAGCCACGCTTCAACAACTCCTGTCTCAGTTCAGCACTGTCATACCATTTGTCGTACTTTCTTACTGTTCTCATCTGAATCTCCTAAAAATTCACCTATTTTAAATTTTTACGAGTTCTTCGCCTCCACTAAATGGTAGCAAGATCAAGCGGCGCTTACAGCGCATTTTCGGACGGGTAGAACCCGATCCTCGAGTCCTCCTCGGACGGCTCCTGTGATGGCAACCCCTTCGGATCTTACAGGCGAGATTCCTGCACGTGAATCGTTAGCACAACTGCTTTGCTAGCGTGTCTAGTTGTCTATGCGATGCATAGATTTTCTTAGATTTTTTTGAGCGGTTAATGTTAGAGGACGATTAGAAAAGCCCAACCCGTTCATGATCATACCAGCAACAGCCTCGCCGCAGGTAATTTCTTCTCGCGCATCACTTGGAATTCGGTCGTCGATAAATTCTACGAGCTTTAAGTCTTTAATTACGCCTGCGATGACACCCAAGTGATCTAACCGTTCTACTTCTGCACGTGTATTCATAGCAATCCTTAAAGTAAAAAAAATCAAGGGATTAGGATAAATTGAAATTTAATTTCTACAAACCACTCAATGCGGGATTTAGATCATTCAAGGCATGAAAGGAGTAAGTTTCAGCTTTTACAAAACTTGTACCGCCTGCATAATGTAGAAAACATGACACCTCCTGATCTTCGTGAGTATATCAAGACTTGGACACGTTTCGACCACAGGCCTTAAGCCCTGTATCGACAGTGATGTTTTAGATAAAAACCCATAAAAAACTCTAGTACCACACATATATGCTTACTTTAAAAAATCAATTTAGTGATCGTGAGGAACTTGTTGCATACGTAAGGTCGCTTGCTCCATGGGCAGAAGGCAGGCAAAGCATCATCCTGGGTGGTCGCCAGCAGGCAGAAATAAAATTGCACACTCTTGATCCGATAGCATACGCAACAACTCGTAATTATGGTGATGGCAGTGTATCACGCCTGTCTCCATACATCCATCATGGGGTGCTAAGCTTAAACGAGGTACGCAATCATGCGCTAATACTTTGCAAGCAACCGGAGCAGATTACAAAATTTATCCAAGAATTAGCCTGGAGAGATTTTTGGCAACGCGCCCTTTCTCAGAACCCGGAATGGGCATGGAAAGATATTGAGCCCTATAAAACAGGTTTTAATGCTGAGGCATATGCAGATCTACTACCGGAAGATATTGCTCAAGGCCGCACGACAGTTGGGTGTATAGATGCATTTATCCTTGAGCTCTTACAAACTGGCTACATTCACAATCATGCACGCATGTATTTAGCAAGCTACATCATCCACTTCAGGCGCATAAAATGGCAAGCAGGTGCAAGGTGGTTTTTGCAGCATTTGCTGGATGGGGATGTAGCAAGTAACAACCTTTCATGGCAATGGGTGGCGAGCACTTATAGTAATAAACCATATATTTTTAACCTTGAAAATGTGGATAAGTACTTCGGCAAGCAGGTGGATACTACAGCAAAACACAATAGAGTTTTGGATGCAAGCTATGAGGAACTTCATCTGCAATTATTTCCAAATGTGAGGTTGAAGGTATGACAAAACAGCCCCTGATTTTACTTCATGAAGAATCGCTTAGAAATTCTCATCCTATATTTCTCTTTGCACCTAAAGAAACGCAGGTAATTTACGTATGGGATGATGAATATGTTCTGCGCTCAGGATATAGTTTAAAGCGACTTATATTCATATACGAAACATTATGTGAGATGAAGGTGGATATACTTCGTGGTAGTACACGTGACATACTGCAAGAAATTAGTCCATCTGTGGTCTATATCCCCACGACAAATAATGGCCATCTTTTAGAGATGATACGCTCTGTTGAAAAATTTTTTCCCGTTGAGATGGTGGAGGACGAGCCTTTTGTGAACCTTAAAAAAACTATGCACTATAAACGATTCTTTCAATATTGGAGCAAAGTCGAAAAAGCAGCATCCCTTCAGCAAGGAGGTCAAAATGCCTAAAGGGATAAAAAAAAAAAATCTTCCAAGTAAAATATGTGTTCGTTGCGGCCGGGCGTTTACATGGAGAAAAAAATGGGAAAAAGTTTGGAGTGATGTAAAGTACTGCTCTGATGCATGTAGAAAAAACATGAGTTAAGAGCATATATTAGACCTCTTTCGAAATTAATTTTTTGATTATAATCACATCTCCAAAAGAATTGAGATTGTGATAAAATTTGATACAGTAAAAGAGTTAGATGATGAAAAATTCCGTCGCCTAACAGGAGTTAACCAATCCACCGTTGATAAAATTATGTGCATCTTAAGCGATGCTATTAAATCTCTAAGAACTGCCAAAGGAAGAAAAAAGAAACTAAACATAGAAGACATGCTTCTAATGAGTCTGGAGTATATCCGAGAACATTGAAAGGCCAAAAAAAAGCAAAAGTACTTTTACCAAGGAAAAAAGAAAAGGCACACGTTAAAAACTCAGCTTGTTGTTGATAAGAAAAGCCGAAGCATTATATCCACTGCATTTACTAACGGCAAACGTCATGATTTTCGGCTATTTAAGGATTCAAAAACACTGATTTATCCAGGAATCAGGGTGTTGATTGACACAGTATATCAAGGGCAAAGATCCATGCTAAGACACAAATGCCAAAAAAAAAGAGTAAAAGATATCCATTAACTGAAGAAGAAAAAATAAATAATCAGGAGCTGTCTAAAGATCGAATTTTTCCTGCGAAGACCTCTGACAAGGCTTTTTTTCAGTATAATTTAGAGATGGAAAAGTTTTTGCTGTCTGATAACAAAGAGATAAATGCAAAGGATAGAGGTAAAGCTGTAGAAGAAGCTGCAAAGCATGATAATTTAGAGATGGTGAATTTCTTACTAGGGGGATAATAACAGATAGATCAAGATTTTAGATGTATCGCCATTAATAATGAAAGAGGGTTAGAGCGTTTTAAAGCACTACATAAGCTTTCCTGAAGTTATTAAAAACATGCTGTAAAGTAGGTCTTTTAGTATTGAGAGACAACTTTTCTAAGTAACTTCGTCTGATACATCTGAATATATATTAAGCATCTTATTTATTTTTCTGCAAAAAATGAACAACGATGCAGATAGAGGATCGGTATTATTAAGAAATTTTACCGATTTGTACTAGATGATTTTTTAGTGAGTTTATTTGCCGCTAGAGCTGCTTAGCTTTTGGTGTATTCCCTGTGATATAAGTATAATCAAGGAAATAACAAGCATATAGCCTGTGTTGGTGATATATCGCTCTAGATTGGAGGGCTATTTATCATAGCAAACTCCTCTGTATATTTCTTGGATATAGAGAGAGCTTGCTACAAATTAAGAGGGGATTACAGTCTTTTTTTTATTTCTTGGGCGGCATCAGTATCACATATCCATAGTGCTTTGTGGGATTTTGTTCCAACCTTCACGATAGGATAGTCTGTGAAGTGCTTTTCATCGGTTAGTACTGATTTAAGCATTACTTTTTTTGCGGCACCAAGCACATAGATGACGATATGTTTCGACTTATTAATACAAGTGTAGGTAAACGTCATACGCCAGGTGTTTTTCTGTGGCACCCAATTCTTGGTGACAAGCTTGAGTTCCTCATTAAGAGCGCCAGTCGCTGGAAAAAGGGAAGCAGTATGTCCATCTTCTCCCATACCCAGCATGGTGTAGTCTAAATGACCTTGGGTTATAGTACGGATCACTGTCTCGTATAATCCTGCGTTATGCTCAATGTCTTCTTCCGCGTGCATCCTATGGATATTTTCTTTAGGTATAGGCATAGCGGAAAAACCAGCTTCCATCGCCATGTGGTAGTTGCTATCAGGGTCGTTTGGCCCGACACTTCTCTCATCGCTCCAGAAAAGATGGATCTTAGACCAGTCGAGCTTCTCTTTTATAGGAGAGCTTGTCAGCTCTTTGAATATGGCTTTAGGAGTAGATCCTCCAGATAGTGCTACGTAAAAATTGCCGTGTGATTTGATCGCCTCTTCATACGCGTTGAGGAAGTGATCTACGCAGAACTTTAAGGTCTGCTTCGTATCGCCAGGAACGACAACGTCCCGTCTCTGGTCGAAGTGACAAAATTTCAAATTAGTTTCTAGCATATGCCTGAAGACTCCATTTTGGATAGAAGCTTAACAATTTCAAGGTAATGGTTACTCGTTCCTTTGTGGCAAATCTCTTTAACAAGAGACTGTCCAGACTCGCCCTTGGCTATAAGCAGCTTAGTGGGTATTGTTGTCGTTACCGACGAGGAATAAGAACAGTTGATTTCATTCAGTGCTTCAATATTTCTTTCGAAGTGGAACGTCTCATTTTCTCCATCGGCTAGGTCTAAAGACACTATCAGCCCAGGAGGTAAATTCGAATGTCTCTGCGATTCTATCGTTACGTCCACCTTGTTTTTTGTGGCGTTGTTATATGTGAAGCATACGGAATCGCCCTCAAGAGATGATCCAAGTAACGTCCATCCAAGTCTTGAGGCAAGCCATGATTGGAGGTAGATAGACTGTATTCTGGTGTGACAAAAAAATGGGGTCTCCTGCGCATTGTAAATGATTTTCAACTTGTGAACTTTTTTTAGCCTGTTGAAGTTATTAGTATCATTGAAAATTGCGGTGAGTAGGTCTCTCCAGCTTTCAAGTCTTGCCCAGTTGAGGTCAGCTATTTCACATTTTGATTTTTCTTTTATCGCAAGAATAGATTTTGCAAATACAATAATGTCTTCGGCTGTTTCAGAGTCAAAGATGAGCCTTGTAGCCACTTTTTCTAGCTGCTCTCTGAGGGGGCTTTGTTTAGCAGGGTCCTCACCCCATAGCAGGAATATGGGCAGGTCAGGCACGATATGTGGCATAATGATGAAAGGTACCTGGTACTCTGATGCACTAGTGGCGCTTATCTCAATAAAGTCGCAGGTTACATCAAATTCTCCTTGCTCAGCTGACATGATAGAGACTGCTGTCTTCACAGAATCTTCAGTGGAAGAAGTGTCTGTTGATATGAAAAATATTCTAGCAGGAAACTTTTCTATAATCTTTTGGGTGATCCTACGAATGTACTCATCTCTTGGAGACTTTTTTGTATAGAATATAAGGTTAAATAGAGAAGCTCTCATTTTATTCTTATTTTCCATAGAGCTCCAAAGATCATTCAACTCAGATTGTATCTTTGAGGGAGCGACGATATGTGCTGCTGACATTTATAAAAGCCTCCATTTACGTCCATCATTCATAATTAGGTCATCTGCTGACTTGGGTCCCCAGCTGCCGCAAGGGTAGTTAGGGAAATCTTTAGGTGGGTTGTTTGCCCAATGATCAAGAACAGGAGATAGTAGGTTCCATGAGCTAAACACCTCGTCCTGACGTGCAAATAACGTGTTATCACCATATATACAGTCTTGGATCAATCTTTCATAAGCCTCAGGTGGTGCCATGCCAAAATACTTGCCATAGCGGAAGTTCATTTTTACAGGCTGTATGAAGTTGCTGCTACCTGGCACCTTACAGTTGATCTTAAGGGATGTACCTTCATCCGGTTGTATACGTATTGTAAGGACGTTAGGTTCATTTTTCATGCCAGGATGTTGGAATAAGACACATGGTGGGTCTTTGAAGAAGATGGAGATTTCAGTCCCTTTTTTAGGAAGACGCTTTCCCCCTCGTAGATAGAAAGGAACCCCAGCCCATCGCCAATTGTCTATGTATAGCTTCAAAGCGACGTATGTCTCTACAGCAGATTGAGGGTTGACATTTTTTTCTTCTCTGTAGCCAATAACTTTTGATCCGTTGACGATACCCTTGTCATATTGTCCTCTAACCACTGCGTGGTCTAGATCTTCCCTTGAGAATGGTCGTATAGCCTCTAGCACCTTCACTTTCTCATCGTGTATGGCTCTTGCCTCAAGGCTTACTGGTGGCTCCATGGTAACTAAAGATAGAACCTGCATCATGTGATTTTGTAGGATATCTCTAAGAAAGCCTGCCTCCTCCCAGAAGGCGCCCCTTGTGCCGATGCCTATGTCTTCGGCAACAGTGATCTGCACATGGTCTATGTATCTGTTATTCCATAAAGACTCAAACAGGGAATTGGCAAATCTAAATACCAAAATATTTTGTACTGTCTCTTTGCCCAGGTAGTGGTCTATACGGTAAATCTGGCTCTCGTCCATGTACTTAAGAAGCTCGCTTTGTAGCTGATGGGCAGACTCTGTATTGTGGCCAAATGGTTTTTCTATGATGATCCTGGACCAAGAAGGGGAGTTTTCATATTCGTATATGAGTTTTGCTTTGTGAAGTTTTTCGCAGATTGTCGTAAAATAGCTAGGCTGGGTTGATAGGTAGAATACCCGGTTCCCTTTTGTGCCAAGCTTTTTGTCTAGGTCTGTAAGAAACGTGGAAAGCCTGTCGTAGCCTTCATCTTCATGGAATTCTGATTTGTGATAATACAGTTGCTCTTTGAAGGTGGACCAAAGGTTTTCATCGATGGGTTTAACTCTTGAAAAAGAGTTAATGGCTTCCTTCATTTCTTCACGAAACTGCTCATGTGTTTTATCTCTTCGTGCAAAACCAACGCAGGCAAACTGAGGAGGAAGTTGTCCTTCTCTTGCAAGGTTATATATAGCAGGAACCAGTTTTCTTGCGGTAAGATCTCCTGTGGCTCCGAAGATTACTAGTATGCAAGGCTCCATGAATCGAGAAGACATGCCTGGTTCTTCAAGAGGATGAGATGAGTTTTTAGACATAGACGCTCTATCCTTTTCTTTAGTGTTAGAATATAATCAAAACACGAAGGGATTTTGAAGAAAAGTAGAAAATACAAAATAGTATCTGTTTGTATGCAGTTTCTTAACTTACTTGGCAAGTGTGAACATGTTTTCAATACATCTTATCGCTTTTTTTTGTATGTGCTCTGGTATCTCAATAATCTGAGAAGGAAGGGGGTTTGCAAGGGCGTTTTTGATGTTATCAAGATGGTTTGATTTCATGTATTTGCACATCATGCAAGATCCTACAAGCTTTATGTCTGGCCGTTCAACTTTAAGACGTGACGATATCCCGCATTCAGTCAAAAGAAGATAGACATCATCTTTTGTTGCTGTTTTTGTTATATGATCCATAAGACCTGTTGTTGAAGCCACCATTTCAGCCTCGGACACTACGCTTGGGCTACATTCTGGATGGGCTAGTATTTTAAGGCCTGGATGGGACTGTTTTAACTTTAAGACCTCATCAGTATTAAACCCTTCATGCACGTAGCATGAGCCAGATAGAAAGATGTCGATCTGCTTAGGGATCTTTTTATCTTTAACATACTGTTGTAGGTTTTTTCCCATAAGCGCATCAGGAAGAAAAAAGATCTTATTGTTGGGTATATTTTCTATGATCTTATAGACATTACTCGATGTAACGCAAACGTCACATTCTGCTTTAACAGCAGCAGTTGTATTGATATAGCATACAAAGGTGTGTTCAGGATATGTTTGTTTTAGCTTTTGTACCGTCTTGGAGTCTATGCTTTCCGCAAGAGAGCATCCTCCGTTGGTGTTGGGGTCTATCACCGTTTTTAGGGGGTTAAGGATCTTGGCTGTTTCAGCCATAAACCTAACGGAAGGAAATACTATGGTTGAGTGGTTAGATTCTTTCGCGATTAAAGAAAGT
>VGMB01000046.1 GCA_016866585.1 Chlamydiota bacterium | reverse complement strand
GCCAGGTAGTGTGACCTCTTTTGAGAGGATCTTGACTGCCTTTGACCTTGCATCAACAACAAGCTCTTTTGATGCTTGTACTTCAAATTCTACGCGGCAAGCAGGGCGCTTATGAATTGAAAAACGTACTAGGTTGTTGCTTAGCTCTTGTGCTTGCGTTGTCGCTTGTTCCATTGCCAACTCCTTAGATGCTGTAAGTAAGATTGTATATATATGAGAAACCATAGCGGGTGATGAGGCTCGAACTCACGACCCTCACGTTGGCAACGTGATGCTCTACCACTGAGCTACACCCGCGTATTGATGGGCTTTGTCAAAATTAGCGGGTGATGAGGCTCGAACTCACGACCCTCACGTTGGCAACGTGATGCTCTACCACTGAGCTACACCCGCGGATGACAAAGTGAAAAGAATATTAGTTCATTCCCTTTTTTTTCTCCAAGTCTTTTTATTTTTTTTCCTGCAGAACATCAAAAAAAAGAAAAGTATTAGTGATTTTTTCTTGCGATCCGAATCAAAAAAATGTAAAAAGCATTTATTAGTCTAAGTCGTATGTGAAAAAGAAAGACACAAATAGAGTTAGTGAATACCAGAACCCTAGCGGTAGCAATATGTTAAATTTTAGAAAGTTAAAGCAGGATTTCTCTTCCAACATATTGAAGGAAGGTAAGGAGCTTTTTGACAAACAAAAAGTTATCTCAGCCAAGCTTCTTCATCTTGATGGAAGAACCATGCGTGTCAGCGCAAGAGTTCTTGGACAATACGATAACTGCTATGAAAGTGAACTGGAGATTGATAGATCTGAATGTGAGACTATAGATTCAGACTGTGATTGTCCTTATAATTACGACTGTCAGCACCTGGCAGCTGTCTTATTTTATTTGGAAGAAAACATCGATAAAATCCTTGTAGACTATTCCAAAGAGACTGATCTAGAAGAAGTTGCTGAAAAAAATGACATAAATGATGAAGAGAAACATAAACTTTTTGAGAAACTCAAAGAAGCAGAAAGTAAAGAAGTTCAAAGGCAAGAAGAACTCTATCAGAAACAGTTGTTACAAGAATATGTTGCCTCGGCTCAGCTTTTAGCTGTTTCTCCTTTTTTTAGAGCGAAAGAAAAGCTTGAGGTAGATAAGGCTGAGTTGAACTTAATTTTTAATTTGCCAGCGATTAAAGATAATGAAAGCAAGACTCAAGTCGAAGTTCAGATGGCTTTAAGACTTCCATCAAGATCTAAGCCGTTGCATATTTCTCATCTAAAGATTTTTATAGAATCCATTCGCTATGAAGAGCCTGTGTTCATGAGTAGTAAAAAATACGCTTTTTCCATGGACTCGTTTGAAGGTCACCAAAAAGAGATTGCTCGCTTGATTATGGATCATATACGTTTTAACGAGACGGCTGCTTCTGAAAAGCTTTTAAGGATTGGGTACATAGACTATGAGACTTTTGGTCTTATTCTAGCAAGGCTTCAGGAGGTAGCTCTTTCTCAGCTTAGCCATAAAAATTACTCACACGTAGAAGATGATTTTCCAGTGTTACCATGGACATTTGAGGCTAGTTTAGAAAATCCAGTGAAATTTTCTATAGTTCCTGCGGGATTGCGATTTAATTTAGAGTACATACCACCTCCAACTTCAAAGATTTTGATCAATCCTCATGTCGTTGTTGAGAAACAAGGGGTCACTCTAGAAGAAGTCCGTTTTTTTGAGTGCGCACGGCCTGGAATGTTCTACAAAGGTGCTTTCTATAGATTTGGAAGTGAGGTTACTCGCTTGCATTTAAGGAACTTAAGGTCTATTCGTGATATGACCATACCTCAGCCTCTTTTTGGTACATTTGTAGAGAATTCCATGCCAGAGCTGTCTCGATATGCAGAGGTTGCTAATCAAGAGGTTATAGAAGATTTTGTGACTCTTCCTTTTGCTGGATCTGTAGAGGCTATATGTGATCTTACATTTTTAAATGGGGAGTTGGATGCTGTTATTCACTTTATTTATGAAGGACAGAAGATTCCGGCTGTTGCGACGCAACTTTCATATGACCATGTAGAGACATTTGTAAGTAAGCAGGGCATACTGGCAAGAAACTTAGTCGAAGAAAGAAAAATCCTTGAAGATCTTTTCCAGGACTTCCTTTTTATTGCTGATACAGGGGTGTTTGTATCTAAGTCTGAAAAGAAAATCGTGGAGTTCATGACCGATATTATCCCAAGAAATCAGCATAGAGTGAAGTTTAACTGTCCTCAAAATCTACTTGATCAGTTTATATATGACCAGACCGAATTTTCTATTTATCTTGAGCATACAGATAAGATAGATACATACCAAATAGACCTTAAGGTTAAAGGCGCTCTTAGAGGGGTAAGGCTTGACACTCTTTGGGAATGTATGTCTACTAAAAAGGCCTTCATCGAACTAGATTCGGCTCCTAAAGGAAAAGCTAAAAAGACTCAAGAGCCTGTTAAGATGCCAAAGATACTTGTTCTAGATCTTGATAGAGTTGGCGGTGTTGTTAAAATGTTTGATGAACTTGGGATAGAGGTTCTAGAAGATCATAAGTTGTCAAGACCGTTGTGGAGTCTTGCTAATATCGATGCGAGCCATTTTGAGGGATTGCCTGTTGAGTTTTCGATTTCTGATAAGTTAGTCGATATTAGAAAACAAATGCTTGGAGAGAAAAATTTTACATTCTCTGATGTTCCTAAAGCGATCAAGGCGGATCTTCGCTGCTATCAACTAGAGGGAGTGCACTGGCTTGAGCGTTTGCGTACCATGTACCTTAATGGTATTCTGGCCGATGATATGGGCCTTGGTAAAACGTTGCAGGCGATTGTTTGTATTTCACAGCAGATTAAGAAGAAAGGTAGTCCAACCTTAATTGTTTGCCCGACATCTCTTCTTTACAACTGGAAAGAGGAGTTTCATAGGTTCAATGCTGGATTGAAGGCGATGGTAATAGATGGTGTTCCTCAGCAGAGAAAGAAAATGATTGATGCGGTAAAAGAGTGTGATGTGGTTATTACTTCGTATACCTTGCTGCAAAAAGATATTGATATTTACCGTAATATAAATTTTTCATATGTGATATTAGACGAGGCTCAACATATTAAGAATAGAGGCACAAGGAATGCCAAGTCGGTAAAGATGGTTCAAGCTGAGCATAGGTTGATTCTTTCAGGCACACCAATAGAAAATTCTTTAGACGAGCTTTGGAGCCTGTTTGACTTCTTAATGCCAGGCTTTTTAAGCACTTATGATAGATTTATGGAGAGATATATAAGAGTTTCTGGAGAAGAGCAGCAGAAGAATATGGAATATCTGCGTAAAAAGGTGTCGCCATTTATTTTGCGCAGGATGAAAAGCGACGTTCTTGATGATCTTCCTCCAGTATCAGAACTTGTCTATCATTGTCAGCTTTCAGATGTTCAGCAAGAGCTTTATAAATCGTATGCCCAGTCTGCAAGAGATGAGCTTGTTAAGCTTGTTGAAAGGGATGGATTTGATAGAGTGCAGATCCACGTTTTAGCTACATTAACTAGACTTAAACAGATATGCTGTCACCCAGCCATATTTGCTAAAGAAAAGGCTGAGCCAGGAGATTCTGCTAAATACGACATGCTTTTAGATTTATTACAAACTCTTGTCGAGGCAAAGCATAAAACGGTGATATTCTCTCAATACACACGTATGCTCCAGATTATGAAAGATGATTTTGAACAGCGAGGTATTAAATTCTCTTATCTCGATGGGTCTAGTAAAAATCGTCTTGAAGTGGTGAAAGAATTCAACGAAGATCCGAGTATCTCTGTTTTTCTTGTATCTCTTAAGGCGGGGGGCACAGGTTTGAATCTCGTTGGTGCCGATACTGTGATACATTATGACATGTGGTGGAATCCTGCGGTAGAGAGCCAGGCCACCGACAGGGTGCATAGAATGGGTCAGAAGAGCAATGTATCTGCCTACAAGCTCATCACTCTTGGAACTATCGAGGAAAAGATAGCCGAGATGCAAAAGAGAAAAAAAGGATTAGTCAAGAAAGTGGTAAGCTGCGATGATGAAGCTATAGCAAAGCTCACGTGGGAAGATGTCCTCGAGCTGCTTAAGACTTAAAGGATTTTATGACAAATAGTTACCCATCAATATTAAAAGATATGTTGAAAAAAGTAGGTCGTACCCTTCTAGGTAGGGCTGGGCAAATGTCTGGTCTATTTTCTAGTGATATTGGTATCGACCTTGGTACAGCAAACACTCTAGTGTTCGTCAGAGGCAAGGGCATCGTTCTTGCTGAGCCGTCCGTTGTTGCTGTAGATTCTTTAACAAACGAGGTACTTGCTGTCGGTCATAAAGCGAAGGCGATGCTTGGTAAGACGCCTCGTAAAATTCACGCAGTGCGACCCATGAAAGATGGTGTCATCGCAGATTTTGAGATAGCTGAGGGGATGCTCAAGGCTTTAATTAAGAGAGTGACTCCAGCCAGAAGCCTTATTCGCCCCAAAATCTTGATAGCGGTCCCTTCTGGTATCACAGGCGTGGAAAAAAGAGCTGTAGAAGATTCAGCTCTACGTGCCGGTGCGCAAGAAGTTATTCTTATTGAAGAGCCGATGGCTGCAGCTATCGGTGTTGACCTCCCTGTCCATGAGCCATCAGCGAATATGATCATTGACATTGGTGGTGGTACGACCGAGATCGCCATTATATCCCTTGGGGGTATTGTGGAAGCTCGATCATTAAGAATTGCTGGTGATGAGTTTGATGAATGCATCATTAATTATATGCGTAGAACATACAATCTAATGATCGGCCCAAGAACTGCTGAAGAGATCAAAATGAGCATTGGCTCAGCTTATCCTCTTGGAGAAAATGAACTTGAGATGGAAGTTCGTGGAAGAGACCAGGTAGCTGGATTACCAATCACTAAGAGAATAAACTCTGTGGAGATTAGGGAATGTTTGGCAGAGCCTATACAGCAGATTATAGAAAGTGTGAAGTTAACACTAGAGAAATGTCCTCCCGAACTTGCGGCAGACCTGGTTGAAAGGGGCCTTGTGCTAGCTGGTGGTGGTGCGATGATCAAAGGTTTAGATAAAGCTCTAATTAAAGAGACAGGTCTACCTGTGATAGTAGCTCCAAATCCACTCTTGGCAGTTTGCCTTGGAACTGGCAAGGCCTTGGAATATCTTGATAAGTTTAAGAAGCGCAAGTCTATGGCAATCTAAAAATACAGACGGGGGGTAATGATGGACATTGAATCTATACTAGGGTCTATCAAAAGTCCTCGTCTTCATCATTTTATAAAAGAAGCTGTTAAGCTATGCACCCCAGATAGAGTTCATCTTTGTGATGGATCTGATAGGGAGTTCAATGAGCTGGCAGACCTTTTAGTTCACAAAGGTGTATTTGTTCGTTTAAATTCAGAAAAGCGGCCTAATAGTTACTGGTGTCATACAGACCCTAGCGATACCGCCAGAGTTGAAGAAGCTACATTTATATGTTCTTATAATCAAGATGACGCGGGTCCAACTAACAACTGGAAAGATCCAACCGAAATGAAGCAGATCTTGGGTTCCTTATTTAGGGGTTGTATGAAAGGTAGAACTCTTTACGTTGTACCTTTTTGTATGGGAATTATAGGCTCAGATTCGTCTTGTTATGGTGTCCAGATCACAGATTCTCCTTATGTCGTTTGCAGCATGAAAATCATGACTGTTATGGGCCAGCAGGTGATGGAGCATATGAAGGATAGTTTTTTTGTCCCTTGTATGCATTCTGTAGGTGCTCCGTTGTTACCTGGAGAGGAAGATGTAAGCTGGCCTTGTAATAAAGATAATAAGTACATCGTGCATTTTCCCGAGGAAAAAACCATTTGGTCATTTGGAAGTGGTTATGGGGGTAATGCACTTCTTGGAAAAAAAAGTCTAGCATTAAGAATAGCATCAGTCTTGGGTAAAGAACAGGGATGGCTTGCTGAGCATATGCTGATTCTTGGTATTACGAGTCCAAAAGGGGAAAAGAAGTATTTTGCTGCAGCTTTTCCCAGTGCATGCGGCAAGACGAATTTAGCTCTTATGCTTCCTAAGCTCGAGGGTTGGAAAATTGAATGTGTTGGAGATGATATAGCTTGGATGAGATGGGGTAATGATGGCCGGTTATATGCTGTGAACCCTGAAGCAGGTTTTTTTGGTGTTGCAACCGGAACATCTGAGAAATCTAATCCTAACGCTATGAAAATGATTTCTAAAAATACTGTATTTACTAATGTAGCCTTAACACATAGCCATGATGTATGGTGGGAAGGAATGACCAAAGAGCCCCCAGAAAGTCTTACTAGCTGGAAAGGTACTAGATGGGAGCCCACAGAGGGTCCCGCGGCTCATCCTAACAGTAGATTTACCGTAGCAGCTTCACAGTGTCCTGTTATAGATCCTTTGGCAAACGATCCCAAGGGAGTTCCTATATCTGCAATAATCTTTGGCGGAAGGCGCTCAGATGTAATCCCTTTAGTGTCAGAGTCATTTGACTGGGAGCACGGTATATTTTATGGGTCTACCATCTCTTCTGAGACGACAGCGGCAACTGCCGGCGAGGTGGGTAAATTACGTCATGATCCTTTTGCGATGCTTGCCTTTTGTGGATATAACATGGGAGACTACTTGAGTCACTGGCTAAAGGTTGGGTCCGATGAAAAAGCCGTGGTAAAACCTAAGTTTTTTTATGTAAACTGGTTTCAGAAAGATAGTAAAGGGAACTTTATTTGGCCTGGATTTGGGGACAACATACGGGTTCTTAAGTGGATTTTTGAGCGGTGTGATGATAAAGCAGAAGCCGTAAAAACCCCAGTTGGTTATGTTCCGACATTTTCATCTCTTGATACAGCTGGATTGGATCTGTCCGATGAAAATAAAGGCTCATTACTTTGTATTGATAAGAAAAAATGGGAAGATGAAGCAAAAAATATAGAAGATTATTTTTCTCAGTTTTCTTATAAATTACCTTTTGAACTACACTGTCAGCTTCAAGATTTGAAAAAGAGGCTAAAAGATGCGTCTTGTGGTTCAAAGAGTGCTTGCAGCAAGTGTGACGGTTGATGGAAATGTTGTAGGCAGTATTCAAAAGGGACTGCTCATACTGCTGGGTGTACATAAAAATGATACTAAAGAACAGGCGTCGTGGCTTGCTTCTAAAGTCGCAACTCTTAGAGTATTTTCCGATAAAGATCAAAAAATGAATCTTTCTCTTAAAGACACAGAGGGATCTGTTCTTGTTGTTTCTCAATTTACCTTATACGGTAACTGTATGTCAGGAAGAAGGCCCGACTTTCTAGAGGCAGCCAAAGGTTCTCAGGCAGAGGCTCTGTATCTTGATTTTGTAAAAGATCTGCAAGACCTTGGCCTGAATGTTCAAACTGGAGTGTTTGGTGCCGATATGAAGGTTTCTTTGGTAAATGATGGTCCGGTTACTTTCGTTATAGAATCTCCTGTAATTTAAACGGCATTTTATTTTCGCTATTCATTCAGAAGATAGAACGCTAAGAAGTGTATTTTACGCAAAATGTTTAATAGACAATTCGCAATCAACGAACGTGGCGAAGTAACATACTCCTAAGCTCTATAGAGCGTTTTTGGAATATTAGTAAAAAAACAACGCGTAATTTTATCTTCACTGTGATTTAAGGAAAAATGATGATATACAGTTAAGAGAAGCATTATCTCAAGTTTTGAATAAAATTGATCTATCAGTTCGCTTGCCCATGACACACGATCTAGGATTAGAAATAGATTAACTGACTTATAGCCCCCCTTGTGTCAGCGTAGTTGTCGCATTTTTTAAAAATCAAAAAAGGATTTTAAAATGCAGACAAGATACACAAAAACTCTCTAGTACTTGGGCTTGTCTGAGAAGATCTTCTTTTTGATCGTGGCTAGATACTCTTGCATAGGCAAGAGTATGTTTGTTCATGCCGGAGGCTCTAGGGAGATAGCCGGAATTTTTTGACAGATCGTATCGACGATGTCCTCGAGCGGTTCTCTCCGAGCTAATTTTTCCGCTTTGCTCCCATCGACGAAGCGTATCTCGAGAAACGCCAAAATGTTTTGCTGCTGTGCCAATACTTACTTTCATGACAAGAAATAATATGCAAAATGCATAGGTTTGTCCAGCAATTCCCGCTGACTATTCGAATATTCAAATTTTTAGCAAACAGAAAATTTATTAAAATTTTAGACAAAGAACATCCGTAATGATGATTTTTTCGACTGTCTGAAGTAAGTTATTAATATAATTAAGAACCAGAGAGCTATCACTTCTATTTACTAAGAGGTGTCTTGACGCTTCCTTTTAGTGATAAAATTTAAAAACTCAGCCCAATTATTAAGCTCGATATAATAAAAAACCGTGCGCATCTTTTCCCAGAGAGAAGAAAATGTTCGGGCTGTGCGTTTCGCTTCTTGATATGATTCACAGCAAATCATTTGGAGTTGGTCTATTAAAAAAGCCAAAACCATCAAGAAGCTCATGACTGTACATAGGTTTTTCTTCCCATGTCCAAAATTGTGCTCGAAGTGATATCCCTGATTCTTAAGAGTATTAAACGTTTCATTTTCTATTTTCCATCTTGCACGTCCTCCTTGCATTAATTGATGAACATTGTTTTTTGTTATCCATATATTTGTAATCCAACTTCCTTTTTTTACCTCGCCTTTTAGACTGACAGAATTATATTCAAAACAGTTAGTTTTTTGGTCACGATAAACTCCATTAAAAGGAATTTCATTGATGAATCGATATTTATACACAGTCCCTTCATGATCAGTAAACTCATGAAATAAAATTTTTTCTACTGGAGCATATTGAAATGTGGGTCTTTTTGAAACTATCAGATATTTCATATTGAGAGACTCTATCAGTTGAGTGTTTGGTCCAGAGTCTGACAAAGCATCTTGGACTACAATTATTTTTAGATGGGGATGTTCTCTTCTCAAAGCTTGAAGCTGTCTTTTAGATGCAGTTTGCTCGCAATCATTTTTGGTATATCCATCTTCATTTTTTATAGGCTCGGGACAAAAAGGGATTACTTCTTTTTTATCGGGATGGACAATTGATCCGCCCATCATGTTGTGATAATAAGTGTTCTTACCATCGTAATGCTTCTTAATGCAGCAATTAGCGCAATGAATGGTGTTGGAAGAAAAGTGCCCCGTTCCGTCCGTAGAGAACAAGTAATAGCCGTCTAAAAACTCGTATTGCTCCAAGACTTTACCTCTTTGAGCTATAGAAAATACTTTTTTAAAAGCTTGTCGTAGTTTTTCCGGTTCTAGCTCATCTAAACGTTCTCTCATATAAGTATCACTAGGAGCCGACCCAACCAAGTATAAGTTGCGGAGATTTTCTAAAACGATAAGATCTTTTTTTTCTTCTTCATATTGCAACAAAGAAGGCCATTTTAAACTGAAAACAGCAAAGCAAGACATTAGACAATCAGTAATAGTAACTATATTTTTTCTTGAGGATTTTTTTGGATCTTCTATTTTTTTAAATTGTTGATGAATTGCTTTAATTAAACCTGAAGCGCACAAATCTTTTCTCATATGTCAACCTGATCGTTTGCAATATGAAAAAAAGTTTACGAAAACTTTTTTTATTTACTTAGGGAATTTTGCTTAGCGGGAATCGCTGATAATTTATTAGATTTTTCTAACCTGTT
>VGMB01000045.1 GCA_016866585.1 Chlamydiota bacterium | reverse complement strand
TAGACGTAGGTTTTTTAGCGATTATCTAGTCTAGGCATGAGCCTTTCTTTTTATCAATAAAATATTTTATCTCAAGTCCTTTAGCTTAAGCCTCCTTGAAAGGAATTACGCAACAACGCCGAATCATTACCAAACCAAGATTACTCAAGATCAGTAATTGGAAGGTACTGCGAATGTTTATACAAGTTAATAATTGGAACAAATGCAAATACTGACAGTAAAGTAGATGAACTAGCAGTTAAAGTACTTTCATCTTCTCATCAAAATCGCCCTGAAGCATCAATGCATGGTGAAGAAATATGGGAAGAGATTGACCTGAGCTCTGATAACGACCCAATACCAAATGAAACAAATGTAAACAAACCAACAACAGCCAAAATAGATGTAATAGCTCAAAATATATTTTCCCCCCTTCATATTACATGTTCAGAAGGACTCAAACATGAATACGAAAGAAGTTCTGATGAGCTAGCCAGGATGGTTACGATCGACTACGGGTCTGATTCAGATATAAGCGATATTTCAGACTCTTCAGACCCATACCCTTGGAGTTCTCATATTAATTAAGCTAAGCAACTCACGAACGATATATTTATTTAGCTCCTAAAACCAATTACTCAGAGTATTACTAGAGTTTTTTATGAAAACCATAAGCCCATCAAAATGGAATGAAATTCCTATAATATGGAACGATTTTCATACAGCTTGCCAAACTTTAGTACCCACAAAACAAGAAAGCACCCAAGCTGATACTAATAGCAAAATTACAAGTATTGCGGTGGCTGCATTAAAGCGTGTAGCTTACTTTTTTATGCAAATTCCAAATACTTTGGTAGATATTGGCGTATATGTTTTTCGAGGATCTATATACTCATTTACGAATATACCTGTTCTTCTTAGCAAGGATAGTAAACTTAACAAAGAATTACTTATTAAGCAGTTATTAGACGATAGCTGTCAAATAAAAAAATTTAAAACTCCTTCATTTGGTCCTATAAAATCTATCGAAATAAAAAAAACAGATCTTCTTCAGGGAGGTGTATATTTCGAAAAATCAATCAGTTTACTCAATACAATACCAGTGAGATTTATAAAAGCGTTTGATGCAAACGCCTTCGAACCTATTGTTGACACAAACTCCCAAACTTCAGATAGTATTGATAAGGAAAACTCCCAAACTTCAGATAGTAATGAAGAACTAACTAACTACACTAAAACCACTGAATATCAGAATGCAGGAATACTCACTCAAAAACTAAAACTTTTCCTCAAGTCGCAAGAACTTCAAACAAAAAACACATCACTAAAAATACTTGCAAAAGCAGGTCATGTTGCAGGTCTAGCTACTCGTCCTATCGATTTTGCAATTGGATATGCAGCGCTCACTCTAAGCATCCTTCATTACATACCCGCAGCCGTCTATGATTGTATCAACTGGATGACTAAAAATAGCACTGACTATAAAGATTTAAGATTGCATACTTACACAAACGAATATTGCAATTCTATATTTTTAAGAGGAGGAAACTTATTAGAAGTAACTAAAGATTGTGCATTTGCTTTGAAACTTTGTTGCGCAGCAGTAATTAACATATTTTATTTCCCAACAGTAGCAATCTATGATACTTCCAACTGGCTCCGTTATGATCAAATTGATTATGAGGATATAAAAGTAAATAGCTATTTTTACACAATCGAATTAGATAAAAGACCAGAAGAAAAGTTTATTGAAAATTTGCACCGAAATTCATCTTTCCAATATACAGATTTTGATCTAGATTAACGTGCCTCTATAGATCTTTGGTCAGATGAATGGGATAAAGACTAAATATCTGAAAGAACGACATCACTTGTAGGTTCTTGGGATTCTTTCGTTGAATAAACAGAATATCTCGTAAACAATCGTATTACAAGCATCTGCCATTTCTGCAGCATGTATCGTTTGTTGATGCTGTTTACCAATAAAGACGACCTCATCACCGACAAACACCTCATGGTCTCCTACATCAACCATGCATTGATCCATACAAATTGCACCTACTACGGGAAACTTCTTTCCTCTTATTAAACAAAACAGCTTACCAGCAAGAGATCTTCTAAGCCCATCCCCATACCCTATTGGAACAGTCACAATCCTTGTGTCCTTTTCAGTAATATATGTGTGGCCATAACTTATCCCATGACCTTTTTGAACAACTTTAAAATATGAAATCTTAGATTTTAACGAAAAGCAAGGCTTTATACCTTCAAAACAAACGGGTGAGTCTGGATGTTTATAACCAAAAGAAAGTAATGACGGCCTAACCATAGATAAATAAGACTCTGGATAAAACTGAACACCTCCTGAATTTGCAATATGTGCGATGCATTCTAAAGAAGAAAAGAGCTCTGTAGATAGTAAGGCCTTAAATTCTTTGATCTGTTGTTTTGCAAATAGATCATGCGGTTTATCTGCTGTTGCTAAATGAGAATACACCCCTTTTATAACAAAACAGCCAAGAGACTTAACGACCTCTAAAAGATTGATCGCTGAAGAGGGTCTAACTCCTGTTCTCTGCATACCCGTGTCTATCTCTAAGTGCACTTTACAAGTACGCCCCTGCTCTTTGCAAATCTTGGACAACAACTCTGCCTTGAAAATAGAGCTAACACTTATCTCCAAATCATAATCAAGAAGATCCTGAATCTGTTCTTGATGTATTGCTCCCATAACAAAAATAGGAATAGATATACCAGCTTGTCGCAGCTGCACAGCCTCTGATACGTGAGCCACAGATAAGTAGTCAACACCTGCACTAACAGCTGCCTGGGCTATAGGAATAAGTCCATGACCATATGCATTGGCCTTTACTGGTAAACAGTACTTACTCTCACCTATAGCAGATCTTATGATCGCTATATTTTTTTTAAATTGATCTAAATCGATTTCTATCCAGTTAGGATGAGCTACCTGACGATCCATATACGCCCTTTTGAGTGTGTTATGGTGTATATTAAAATCGGGATGAATTTTAATGAAGAACTTGTGAACTTAATCTTCTAATTGTCTAAACTTTCAGGATCCAAGGCTTCTTGCAACCTGGAATGAAAAACTTTTGAACATATATATCTTCTACTAAGCGAAAGCTGAAAGGGCTCTATGATTTTTTCTAAAAGCTTCTTAGAAAAGTTATCCTTGCGAGCTGATAACGCCTCACAAAATTCCATTTTCTGATTCTGAGAAGCTGAACTTGAAAAGATGTCTAGCATAGCCTGAACACACTCTTTGCATCCATTAGAAAGTATAATATCAACAGCTTTAGATTGTTCATAATCGATGGATTTAAGAATGATCTGTAAAACATCTTTTCTATCTGTATGTTGAACACTCGTCACAACCTTTAATAATAGCAATCTCTGATGATCACCTTTTAAAGAATGTAATGCTGATACAACCAGCTCGAAATATCTACTGCCTGCTTGATTAAAGACAACAGCTAAAGCCTCAGATTTATGTACATCAGACTCTATGAGCAAAGACTTTTTTAATGCCACTGTGTTCATTTGATTATCCGAAAAACTAGTGAGTAGTTTTATACAACTGGTAGTTGCTGACTGTGGATCAGAAAAAACAATAGTTCTTACAACTTGCGCTAACAAAGATTTGTGGGGATCAAGATGAAATCCATCAATACTAGAAAGAACATCTTCTTTAGATTTACTATACATTTGCCGAAGGATGCTGAGAGCTAAATAATCATTAGAGGTCTCATAATACAATTGCGTTTCTACCAGATCAATAGACTCTTCATCAGAATTAGACAGCAGAAAGTACAATCTGGAGAAAAAAGGAATTTTCCTCAAATTCGCTATATAGAAAGAAGAATAGTCATCTATGTCTATTCCCGTAGACTCAGAAAAATAGTGAAACTCATCTAAATTTCTTTGTAAAAAGTTAAAGTCAGCCTTACTTACCATCTCTAAGAAATTATAGTTACATCCTGTTAGGTATTCTATCGACTCTTCAGATACTAGAGCATTTGCCAAGTTACCGCTGACACTTTCTAAATTTTCATAAAAAGAAACAAACTCCTTATAATCATAAGATCGCATACCCATTTTGATTTGTGGAAATTTTTGGATTGATAACGTATTTTCATCAAGCAAATTTCGAGCTACTGAATATGTCAAAATCATTTGCTTTAGCGTAGGCAAAAGCTCTCTAAGCTGGGCATACATATATCCCTCTTCCACATGCATGATCTCATGAAGGTACACAAGACCATTCAAATAACAATTATCACCATAACATACAGTATGGTTTGTGGCTTTGGCATGGGCAATAGTCGTTCCATCTTTCGAAAAGATCCTATCAACACAATTAGAATCCTCAACACTCGGTGTTATTTCTATGATATTTTTTTCTGTGCATCCAAAGTTTTTATATTTAGATATGTAATCTGAGAACACCTCCTCCGATTTTTTTTGAACAAGGCCCCACTCCTTTGCAGATACATTTAGTGTGCGCAGACGAAAACTTTGACCATCTTGTTCATAGTCGCTATAATATATGAAACTTTGTAACTGCTCAAAGACCTCTGAATATTTAGAGTCATTGAGCAACTCAAGCTCAGATTTTCTCGACTGGAGCACAGGACTTTCTGCCGTATGAACTCCGGCTGAAGATATTAATGGACAAAACTTTTCATCAATACCATATGTTGTAGTTTTCGCTCCAAGGACACCGCGAAATGAAGGTATCTTCATAAAAACAGATGATTCATCTTTAGCTAATTGAGCTATCTTAGTATCTTCACCTAGACGAAATCTAGAAGCAACACAAGCAAATAGTATGGAGCCCAAAGCGACCTTGACAATCCTTGAAATACTACCCGAGGAGAGCGAGGTGACTGGTGTATAATTTAAAACGGATGATTCAAAAAAATTTATTGGATTCATTTTAAAACAAGAAACTTAGATCATTATATTATAATTAATATTTATCTAATTATCAATTTAAGTGTTTTTTTAAATTTAAAGAAAACTATACATCGTTTGTTAAGATTGCATAAAAAATTCTCATCTGTTATTCTGACGGGCGTTGGGCCAAAAAACTAGCCCTAGCACAAGGAATATATAATTATGGCAAGAACAGAAACTGGATACAACATAGGTCTTATGTATACCGACCTGTATTTACAAGCAGAAGCAGCAAGCAACAAAAAAAAAGATGCTCTTTTACTTGAGCTGCAAAGTCATAATGACAATCTAAAAGATGTTGCAAAACTAGTAAGCGCTTTAACAGAAAAAAAAGCTAGCGGCAAGGCAGACTTCTCCCATAGCCCAGAGTTTAAAGACTTAATAGATAGAATATGGGAAAAGAACAAAGACCCCGAAACAAACCAAAGCGTGATTCCTTCACACCAATACTGCTGGAAAGATGAAAACAGCATTGACATAGCTTTGCAAGGGTTGAACGATAGAGTTAAAATCCTCGGTCAAGAAGCAAACAACGTAACGATGTACATCCAACAAGAATATCACGATATGAATGCCATAACTGATTCTGCAAAGAAGTTCTTGGAGATGATCAACGAGACAATAAGAACGATACAAAGTAGAACGGGTAGAGCCTAAGATGGATGGATCTCAAGATATACAGCAGCTGATGGATCGAGTTAAAGTGGCCACAACACCACTTCGTGAATTTTCAGCCAAAGATCTTGAGACTATATACATCAGCGCATATCACCTCTACCAAAAGGGAAATTACAGCAAAGCTGCAGAGTTGTTTTTACAGCTAATCACAGCCAACCCTTATGAACAAAACTTTTGGAAAGGGCTAGCTAGCTGCTACCAGATGCAGAGCGCATGGGATCCTGCACTGCATGCATGGGCCATGTGCGCACTACTAAATCCTAGCGACCCTTATCCCCACTACCATGCAGCTGAGTGCCTGTATGCTAAAAAAGATCCTTCTGAGGCTATGAAAGCGATCGCTAAAGCGCGAGATCTTACTAGCAATGACGCAGAACCGCTAAAGCAAAAACTAAATCTCCTAGAGGAGTTTTGTACACAATCATGACTACACTTTTATCAGCACCCCATTTAGCAAAAACAAATATTTCAAATCTAGAACCACTTGAGATGAGTCAAAAGATAGCTTCCAACAGTCCTAAACAGACTACTGAGGTATATCAACATTCAGGAGCTGATTCCAAATCTTTTGCCACGCAATCACCCTCTAATTTATTTGCTCCTCCCAAACTTACAGAGCCGACACACGTCCATTTTGATGAGATTAAATTCATTAAGATCATGGATGAGATCCAAATGACAGGAGACAGCCTTATAGACTCTTTTTCTAAAAGCATAAGCCTTGGTTCGGAAAAGATAAAAAAACTGTCGCTTGAAAACATGGAAAAACTTAAAGAAGCCGCAGAGAAAGCTCAGGAAGGCACCTTCTGGAGCTTCCTTCAACAGGTGGGAGAATGTATACTTGCAGCTATAAGCACGGTGCTTGGAATAACCCTTGTTTCAACAGGAGCCGGGTCTATTATCGGTGGAGCTATGATTGCCTCGGGTATTATTACTCTAGTCAATTTTATAATGAAAGATACTGGATCCTGGAACTACATCAGCAAGCAGCTTTCCGACGACAGAAAAAGACAAGAAGAACTTACCCGATACCTCCCGTTGGCAACAAGCATCGTGAGTTCGGTGCTAGGCCTTGCAAGCACAGGAGCTGCAGCATTATTCACAAACATGAATGCTGTACAGCAAGGGCTTGTAATCGCACAGGCAGCACTTGGACTATACCAGGGCGGTGTCACTGTTGCAAAGAGTGTTAATGACGCTGATGCAACATGGAAAGAATCTGACCTCACCCAACTGCAAAGCGATAAAGATCTACAAAAGTTTAGATTCCAAGAAGACTCTCAACTTTTAAACCAAATAATTAAAATTTTACGTTCCTCTCAAGAAGCTGCAGAGCAAGTGATAGATCTTGCTGCACAAGCTTTACGAAGGACAGTTCTTCAAGTATAACAATAGGACGCAAAAAAATGAGTATGAGATCACTTATTGCGACAACAAGCCAACTTATACATTTAATAGATCAATTAAATCAAAGTGGCAGAGAAATATCTCAGCAACAACAAAAGAAAATCACCGACTTGACCTATAATGAGGTTTTTTGGGTGAGAGCTCAAGCTGTAATGACAGGCGCAACAGGCTCTTTATCTGGTTTGTCTAATATCGCAGGATCTATGATACCTGCAGATGCAAGACTCGGCATGCTTTCTGCCGACGCGATAAAAACTATTGCCAAAACATTTGGCACAGGTTCTCAAGCCCTTGGTGACATGGGCTCCTCTTTCCTTAGAGGCGAATCTATCCTTGTCCAAAGTAAAAAATCTCTTATTGAAAGATGTGGTATGCCCGCAACACAGCAGGAAGCAAGCCATAGGGATTCTTTCCTTTCACAAATCGTACAATCTGTGCAAGCGACTATGAGTGCTAAAGCCAGAGGCATGTAAAAGCTCAGAGAACAGGACTCCTTGTCCTGTTCTCCTTCCTTCTTTATTAGATCTTAAAATTCACATTTTATTTGTAGTATTTGACCCTAAAAAAAAATTTAACTACAATCCGAAAAATAGCTAATTCCTAATGCGGCGGCAGGATGAACGGTCAGACCCTAGAAAAAAACTCTATTTTTATTAAAGTTGCTAAAAAGCTTCATTTTCTCACCGCAATAGGCGAATACACCTTTATGATCGTTGACACCATAAAAGCCACGATCGTTAGGCCCCCTTCTTTCTATCTTGTTTTTGAGCAGCTTTATGAGGTTGGAGTAGCTTCTTTGCCTGTAGTAGCTATAACAGGGTTTTCCACAGGCCTAGTACTTGCCGCGCAATCATTTTATCAACTGGCAGATAAAGGACTTTCTAGCGTCACAGGCCTTATGGTAGCTAAAGCTATGATGACGGAGCTAGGCCCAGTGCTAACAGCATTTATGCTGACGGGAAGGATTGGTGCTGCTATGTGCGCTGAGCTCGGTACAATGAGGGTCACAGAGCAGATCGACGCTCTAAAGACCATGGCGATAAATCCCAATAGATACTTGCTAGCTCCCCGCTTCTTAGCGGGAACCATCATGACACCGCTACTCACCATTTTCAGCATAGCTATGGGGGTATTCGGCGGCTATCTGATATCTGTATATTTTTTTGGTATGACTCCTAACGCCTATTTTGATCCGATGCCCACACACATTAACACATTTGATCTGGTTACCGGAGTGACCAAAGGCCTGGTATTCGGCATGCAGATAATGACAATATGTTGCTACAAAGGGATGGTAACCTCCGGAGGAGCTGCCGGGGTTGGCAGGTCTACAACAAATAGCGTTGTTATCGCTTACTGCTGTATACTGCTAACCAACTTTTTACTGACAATGCTGCTGAACATTCTTCACGAGCAACTGGGAATATTCTAATGATTAAAATTCGGAACTTGTGGAAAAAATTCGATAAAATGGAAGTACTGAAAGGGATGGATCTAGATGTTAACACTGGAGAAACCCTTGTCATACTGGGACCATCAGGCATAGGAAAAAGCGTCCTTCTCAAGCATATTATTGGCATAACAAAACCTGATGAAGGGTCAATTTATATAGATAATGTATGCATATCAGACATAAAAGGGGCCGACCTGTACAAAGCAATAAAGCACATGGGCATGCTATTTCAAGGCGGAGCTTTATTCGACTCGATGAATGTGGAAGAAAATGTTTCATTTTACCTAGACCAACATGGCGATCCTAAGACAGGAAAAAGGTATCCACGAAAAGAAATCGCTGAAAGGGTGGCACAGGCTTTAGAAATGGTTGGACTGGCAGGGACACAAAAAAAAATGCCATCAGATTTGTCTGGGGGCATGCGTAAAAGGGCTGCACTAGCAAGACTCATTGTATACAGACCTTCTATCGTTCTATACGATGAGCCCACAACAGGACTTGATCCGATCACTGCTATGCAGATCAACGAACTCATCGTAAAAACACAAAAAGAATTAAAAGCCACAAGCATCGTAGTGACACACGACATGTTTTCCGCACTATATGTAGGTGATAGGCTTGCTCTAATAAGGGATGGTAAAATAGCTCATATAGCAGAACCTGACCCTTTTCTTAAAATCCAAGATCCGTTAATAGAGTTTTTACACAACTCAATATCGAAGGACCCCCGCACTATGAAGGAGAATGCAAATGGGCGAACAAACTAAAAACATGCTGGTCGGTTTTTTTATTTTGGCAGCATGCGCCTTAACCGTTTCTATAATTCTTTTTTTAAAGCCTTCTGTAGGTGATGGAAAAAAAACATACATAGTGCGTTTTTCTAATATCAATAAAATCGGTGTAGGAACACAGGTATTGTTCGCAGGAAAACCTGTTGGAGAAGTGGTTTCTGTTGAAGAGATCTACGATGCTAGAAAGCAGCCAAACGACTCGATAGGCAGAGTGTATTACTACCAACTTAAACTAAAAGTAGACTCTAGTGTAAGCATCTACAACACAGATGATGTTGCAATTACCACTTCAGGACTTCTTGGAGAAAAATCAATTTCGATCACACCAAAGGCTCCTCCTAAAGGAGTTACCCCTAAATTGATAACAACACAACCGATATATGCTGATTCAGTCGACCCACTTGAAAGCGCATTTAACCAG
>VGMB01000044.1 GCA_016866585.1 Chlamydiota bacterium | reverse complement strand
GGCGTTCTCTATCATATCAATAAAAGCCAATGAACTTCCATCAAAAATTGGAACCTCTGGAGCGTCGATTTTAATTAAAAGATTATCTACGCCGTAAGCTGCCAATGCAGCCAGAAGATGTTCTACTGTTTGAATAGAAGCATGTCCCTCCCCCAGAACAGTACATCTAGGAGTCCCCTTAACATTATCAAGAGTAGCCGGTATCAAAGGAGCCCCGGGGATATCAATTCGTTGAAATACAAGACCGTGGCCAGCATGAGCAGGGACAAAAGTGATATTGGAAGGAACCCCACTAAATAAACCTTTACCCTGTCTACTTATTTCACTTCCTAAAGTTACAGCTCTTTTAAAAAGCTTCCCATTACCAGTATAAGTAGCAGATAATTCACAAGGAACAGACAAACGACACCTCATATTTTAAAAGCTGCACCAATTTTTTCAATAAAATTTTAACTAGCTTCTTCATGCAAATTGAGAGAATGATATGTTATACCTATCATTTCGAGCAAGGGCATTTCAAATAATCTCAAGATAATAATTTAGTTTGTTTTGTATTTTTCCTTCCTAAGATAATTAATCCAAATAAGCTAAACGATACTATGGCAGAATCACCCCAAAATGAATAAAAGGTAAAATGCTTAGTTAAAATTACAGTATCCTTTACTGCTCCTACTTGAGCATTTCTATTCCATGACTCAGGCTTAATATCAATTTTACACCTACCTCGTGCATCAACAACTCCAGTAACTCCAGTGTTACATGAACGCACCAACGGCACACCAGATTCGATCGCTCGCAATCGCCCTAAGCTAAAATGATGCATAGGTAAGTTGGTTTTTGGATACCAAGCATCGTTTGTTATGTTTATCAAAAAATCTATATTCTTATTTGATATTGTTCGAACGAACTCAGGATAAGTCTCTTCACAACATACAGACACAGAACAGTTCAACTTATCACTTAGCTTATGAGTACCAGATCCTGGAGTAAAAAACTCTGTTATGCCATATGTTTTTGCCAAGCTTTTCAAAAAATCATATGGAAGAAACTCAGCTAATGGCAACAACTTTTGTTTATCACACCTTTTTACAACAGAAGAGCCTCTTTCGAATAGAAAGGCTGAATTATGATGACAATTTGTTAATTTATCCGAAACATCAAATCCGGCTACAACATCACAAGCAAAAAATTCTGCGATCAACTGACAAAAAAAGGCGTTAGAAACGCAGTCTTCATTTAAAATTGATTTAAAATATGGGGGTTCCTTGGGAACAACTTCGGGATTAAAACGCGGATCTAGTAACTTAAAAAAATTTGAAACATCTGAATATCGATATCCACAAAAGTCGGCTGGCATGCTTACTACAGACTCTGGCATAACAATTAAATCTATCTTAACTCCTTTATGTACTAATAAATCTGAGATGATTCTTTTCCATTGAATATATGGTGATAAAAAATCTTTTTCCATTCCGGCAATTATCATCTTCTGAGAAGGTGTAAATGCAGGTTGCACTAAAACTACATTCATTAATCTTTTTGGTTTTTTAGCTATAAAACCATCGTAAGCAAAAACACCTATTCCCATAAAATATGGAAGTAGCGCTATAAAACAGGTCCCTTTTAAACAACTCAACAAACCGTTATTTATATATGACCTAAAAAAATAGACATTTGTAAAGATTACATAGTAAGTGAGCCCTAAAACACCAAAAACTGAAGCTAGCTGTGATGACAAGTCCGTAGAAGCTAACGACATACCCCAGTAGTTCCAAGTGTACCCACATTCATTTGATAAATAGAACCTAACCCACTCTAACAAAACAGCTAGGGACGAAACTAGCATCGCACTTTTGGTAGCACTTTTGGTTTGATTTAGCAAAAATTTAGTTAACAAGGAAAACTGAACCGAAACAGAAACACAAAGAAGCAAGTAAAGAAAAAGAATAAGAAATCCCTGGTACTTAAAAGAAACTAGCCAGCTTAATTGAACAAGCTGCACTAGAAATGACCATAAAAAAGAATACAAATATTGTTTTTTGGGAGTTAAACTATTTTTGATGGAAATCCAAAATAGCGCAAAACCAACCGACGAAGCCATCCAACCAAAAGAAGGTATCCAAGCAGGATGCCCTAAAGCCACAACTATAAAGCTAACAGTGAACAAAAAAAAAGAACTAAACACAATTTATCGAAATATTATTCAGCTTGTTTTTTATCAGCTTTGGCATTTTTTTGTTTTGAACCTTCATTCTGTGATAAAAGTAAGAATAAACCACCAGCTAATCCTATATTTTTCCAAAACATAACAGTTTGCATAATTTTTGATTGACCAGTTTGATTCCAAAAATCATGGAAAATAAGTGTAACAGGGATTAGAAAAAGCAACAACAAACAACTTCCCAATTTAACTTGCCACCCAAACAACAAAAACAAACCGCCCAAAAATTTCAGTAAAATTCCTAGCGTCAAGAACAGTGTTATATTTGCCATTAAAAATTGATAAACTTGATGAACATATCCGATATCTGTAAAAGAATTCATGTACTGAGTCAAGACATTTAACACGTAATCCTCTTGTCCACCCCACTGAAGGAAGTCCTGAATTGAACTAAAAATAAAAATCGAACAAATACACAACCTACCTAGCAAAGAAAAAAACTTGTTCACAACCCCTCCTGAAACCCTTTGTAAATCACCTAACGTATAGCCAATATTTGAAATTTAAATCACCAACTTACTTAATAGAAGTGTATTTTTCTGTAAATATTAGTTACTACTCGAAAGCCTAGGCAGCTTTAGCAGATCAGCGACAACTAAGACCCTATACATTCTTAGTCTGATTGACTTAATTTACTTGTTATCCTTAAAATTCCCCTTCAGAAATTAAAAAGCCAATCATGTATCAATAATGTCAAAAAAATTCAGAGAATCACACTTAATTAAAATTTTACACGGGTTTTCTAAGCAAACTCTTCCTCTAGACGTATTCCTAAGAAACTACTTTAAAAGCGAAAAGGCTATAGGTTCGCACGACCGGAAGTTTTTAGCAGAAACAGTGTACACCATGTTTAGATGGCTGGGTTTGGTAGACTATTTATCCGTGGATCACAGCTGGGAATCTCGATTTGAGATATTCAACAAATTAGACATTCTTAAGGAAAGATTAAACCCTAACATACCCGCGCATATTTCCGTTAGTTTTCCCAAAAGCATGTATGATTTTTTGATCAGTTCACTCGGCAAAGAAAAAACTGATCAGTTTTGTCTAGCAAGTAACTCACAAGCTCCAACAACAATTAGGGTGAATCCTCTAAAAATCTCAAGAGATGAACTTTATAAAAAATGGCAAGATACATTTGAAATCACAAAATGCCTGCACTCAGAACTTGGAATAATTTTTAAAAAAAGGGAAAACTTTTTTGGTATGAGTGAATTTAAAGAAGGCCTTTTTGAAGTTCAAGACGAAGGAAGCCAACTAGTTTCTTTTTTAGTAGATGCAAAGCCCGGAGACCAAGTTTTAGATTTTTGTAGTGGATCTGGTGGTAAAACACTAGGATTTGCATATAAACTTGAATCAAAAGGTCAAATATATCTTCATGACATAAGAGATTTTGTATTAGGTGAAGCAAAAAAAAGATTGAAAAGAGCCGGAATTCAAAATGCTCAAATCTTGAAATTTAGCGACACTAAAAAAAAGAAACTCAAAAAAACTATGGATTGGGTTCTGGTTGACGCACCTTGTAGCGGATCAGGCACACTAAGAAGAAATCCTGATATGAAGTGGCGGTTCAATCCATCATCTGTTAACAATCTTCAACAAGAGCAACGTGAAATTTTTGCTGAAGGCTTAAGTTACTTAAAACCAGGAGGAAAAATTGTATACGCAACTTGCAGTATTCTTCCTCAAGAAAACGAACAACAAACTGAATATTTTTTAAGTAAATTCCCTTTAAAACTTTTTCAACCACCTCTACAAACATTCCCCTCTGATGGTGGAATGGATGGATTCTATGCAGCCGTGTTTCAATTGATGAATTGAAAAGAGATCTAATATACTCTTTTTACTTAAACAATCCTTTGCTATATTAACGTTGAATAGGAAGCACTACGGGAAATAATTTTATGAAATTCAGATGTCTACTTGTTTCAATAGCACTTTTGTCGACTCAACCTCTCCTAAACGCTAACATGGGACTACTAAATATAGGGCAAAATGCGGCTCCACAGCTAGTTGTCAACAACCGGATAGTTGCAAAAGTAAATGATAAAACTATTTCCGTTTTGGATATAATGAAAAAAATGGATGTTTTCATAGCTAGGTACTACCCTCAATACTCAGACAATGTTCATGCTAAGTATCAATACTTCAATACCCACTGGAAAGATGTACTTACACAAATTATTGACAGCGAACTAATGCTCCTTGATGCCGAAAAGTTAGAGCTTAAGGTCAGTGATTCAGATGTAAGAGAGGCTCTTTTAGAAAGATTTGGTCCAAATATAATGGTATCGCTAGACAAACTTCAGCTAAGCTATGAAGAAGCCAAAAAGATGGTTCATACAGATCTTATTGTTGAAAGAATGACATGGTATAGGATTCATTCTAAAGCACTTCAAAGTGTTAATCCAAACGATATTAAATTAGCCTACGCAGACTATCTCCAAAAAAACCCACCGCAAGAAGAATGGGAGTATCAAGTTGTTTCTGTAAGAGCAAAAAATGAAGAAATCGGAAAGGATCTCGTAAACAAAGCACATTCTTTGATTGCTACATCCAAATATTCATTATCAGAAGTTATAGAACAAATTAAAGCAAATGTCCCAGAAAACTCTGGAACCAGCATATCCTTGTCAGAGGACTTCAAAACGAATTCTAAAACAATCTCAGAGACTCACAAGCAAGTCCTAATTAATCTCATGGTAGATTCGATAAGTGCACCAATTCGTCAACTTAGTAAAGCTGATCAAAGTGTTGTTTACAGGTTATTTTATCTAAAGGATCATTCTAAAATTTTACCTGAAAGTTTTTCTAAAATATCGGAAAAGCTAAAACAAGAATTACTCAACGAGTCTGCATCTAAGGAATCTAGAGTTTATTTAGAAAAGCTTAGAAGTAAATTTGGATATGACATGAGAACGATTCTCGAAGATATTCCTAAAGACTTTCACCCATTTGAAATAAAATAATGAAAATTTCAACACCCACCGCGCTTAAAAAGTTCTTAGAAAGTTTCGGACTTAAAGCTAAGAAGTATTCGTCTCAAAATTTTTTGATTGATGGTAATATTATAAAAAAAATAGTTGCGACAGCTGATGTGAATAAAGATGATATCGTGCTTGAGATCGGGCCAGGGCCAGGTGCTTTAACAGAAGAAATGCTAGAACTGGGAGCCCATGTTATTGCTATTGAAAAAGATTCAGAATTGGCAAAAGCATTGCATCGATTCCAAACCGAGGATCAAAGACTTACAATTTTTGAAGATGATATTTTAGAATTCCCACTAGAAGAATATTTCTCAAATATCCTTAAAAATAGTCAAAAAATAAAAGTAGTCGCTAACCTCCCATATCATATAACAACCCCAATCATAGCAAAATTACTACCTTTATTTTCTATTATCGACACCATGACTCTTATGGTACAAAAAGAAGTAGGTCTACGTTTTACAGCAGCTAAAGGATGCAAAGATTATAGTAGTTTCACAATTTTTATAGAACACTACGCACAAGCTAAATATAGCTTTACAGTTGAACCTACTTGCTTTTATCCAAAGCCAACCGTTCAATCAGCAGTAATCCATTTCAAACTTCATCCGATGGATCCGATAGAAAATAAAGAAGCTCTTTTTCTTTTAATCCGTACAGCATTTACAAAACGAAGAAAAATGCTAAAAAGCTCTCTTAAAGAAATTTATCCTTCAGAAAAAATTGAGCGTTGTTTATTAGAACTAAACCTAAATCCACTTTCAAGACCTGAAGAACTTTCTAAGGAAGACTTTGTAAACCTCCATAAAAAATTAATCAGCTAATTTTTCTTTTTCCAAGCTGAAAGAAAGTTAGAACTAAAATGATGACCCCTAAAAGAAAAGCTATGTACGTCTTGTTTTGATTAAGGATCATCATCATTTGATTCATAATTTTTTTACTCTTATAGCTGAATGTCGGGTTAACTTCTCGTTTTGAATAAATTGACTCTTTTAAAATCTGCTTTTGATTTTGATCTTTTACAATAATATGACCAACTTTTTGACCACTTGTTATTGGCAAATCAAGGGCATCCCAATAGATATCCGCAACAACACCTACTTCTTCGGATGGATAATACTCAAATTCTATATCACGAATAAGTCCACTTAATACCGGTTGTAGTCCTCCTTCTATTGAGGTAGAAAAGAAATCATGATCTTTAGAAAACAATCTTCTTTTAACTTTAATTTCATTGAATGCTGTATCGAATAATGAAATACAAGACCTATATCTTTGATTCATGTCTTCACAATTAAGCACAACTGCTATAACCCTTCTTCCATCCTTTTCTGCAGCGGCAATCAAGTTACTTCCAGCTGCTACTGTATAACCCGTTTTAACACCTATAGCATAAGGGTAATAGAACTTACCTTGTTTTAGGAGCGCATTTGACTGAACCAATATTGATTCTTCCTGCTTATTGGTTCTTGGCCTACTATATCTTACAGATTTAACAACATCACAAAAAAAAGGACTTTTCATTGCTTCTCGAGTCATTAAAGCCAAATCATACGCTGTCGTCATATGCTCTGGATCTGGTAGACCATGTGGATTTGTAAAATTAGTATTCTGACAACCGATTTCTCGTAAGTAATTGTTCATTCCTTGTATAAAATTCGGAATAGAACCAGATGTATACTCCGCAATAGCATTAGCAGCATCATTACCCGAACAGACCATCAATCCGTAAATTAATGATTTGAAATCTAATATTTCCCCTGCTTTCAAAGACATGTGAGATCCTCCAAACTCAAGCCTATATGAAGGATGTTTGCCAGAGCGCCTGATACTAGGTGAAACAGCTGCAACAGAATTATGGCTTACTTGAACAAGGTTGTGTAATGATTGATTTTTTAGTTTTAAACCGTATAAAGCTGTAGCAACTTTTGTTGTACTCGCTGGATATGTTTTAATTCGTGCATTTTTTTCATATAATACGTTTCCGTTTTCAGCATTTATAAGAATTGCAATCGGTGCTGTGATATCGCATTTCAAAGATCCTGCTAAAAGATCTACAATTCCAACTACGCTAAATACACTAAATATACACAAAAAAGATCTAAACATATGATTTCAACAAGCTTAAATGTAAAAACGAACTCTAAAAATCTAACACAACTACCGTACTTTTTATATCATATTGAGAATATCTTTGAAAAAAAAGAGAAAGTTATTAAAGGTTAAGTTAGTAAATTAAACTTGACAAGCCCCCTAAACTTGCATAGATTCATGAATAGGGATGTTCAGAAAAAAAGGTTAAGTAAATGATAAATCCATTGATACTAGATGAAGCTTTTAGTGAGTTCAGTCAAAATTTCTCCAAATGGCTTCCAGATGGAGTAATATCAATTAATCTTCAAGTATTACATGATCTTGGTTTATTAAATTCAGCTAATCTCGATAAACCTGTTCCCGATAATCTCTCACATCAATTTCATGTTATTGAAACAAGTGACAAGGTTACATTATATAACCAACAATTCGCTATATGGATAGTTCCCCAAAATGAAAGCAACATACCGACAACGATGGCGATGATTGCTCTTCTTCAACAAGGTAAGCCACACTTAGAGATAGTCTATAAGACATCAGGAGTCTACAACACACCTAGATACATCTTAAGAATTTTACAACACTACCTAACAGAAGTAATTGACACAGAAAATATCATATCGTCAATGGAAGACAAGCCGAATACCTAGACAAAATTAAAAAAGCCTATTAGCAACACACTCTAAAATTTTTTGTGAAAGCTTTTTATAAACATACAAAGAAGCATCATCATGAGCACCTTCTACAGTATCTAACTGTCCATAGGAATATCTAATTGTAGGAATAGTTCCAGAGGATGTATTGGTATTTAAATCTTTTGGAGACCCATAGTCTACGTAGTCATAATCAACAGTAGCACTAATAGGTACAGGACCAAAAACGACCTGTCCGCTACGTGAATTATACATAGTTACTTGAGAGGAAATGATTCTTCTGTTTTCAACCGACAAAATATTCTGCTTTCTAGCTCCAGAAACCTTGTCTCTATCATACCTATAACCAATAAGATCATTATTATCAGAGAGTATGACCACTTGAAGAAAATAATCAGAATCTGACTGAACATAAGAAAATCGTCCAGAGCTAGTCAAGGTCGATATTAATTGATTATTCAAAGAGGCCTCTGGATCTCCTTGAATATATGGAATACTAATGGAAACTTTTTCACCTTCATACTCCATAGGAGAAAATCTATATCCACAGGATGTTAAAAACGCAAAAACTATCAGGAATACAAAAGATCTACTTTTCACTTTCCTTCTCTGATAATTGATCTAAGTCCCCCGTGATACTCGTTACAAGCTGATCTTGATTAGCGCTAGAATTATCTTCAGTAGAAACCACCTCTGAATCTAGGTTGTTATTTACTACATCAGACTCTTGAATATGAAGCTCTCCATTATCACGAAGTGGACGTTTTAACTTTTTCTCTAAAGAAGCTAATCTTTTTTCGGAATTGTTAGCTACTTTTGTTAATGGATATTTTGCAATTATTTTATTGTAGTAGATTGCTGAGGCGCTTTGTTTCTTTGTACGCTCGTAAAACTGGGCTGTCTGATAAAGAGTTCCTGCATAAACTTCATTCATCTTGTCTAACATACTTTCAGCAATTGATATTCTAGGCTCATTAGGAAAATCAGCTGTAAATTTCTTTAAGTTAAGTTTCGCCAAGTCCAAAAAATCTGGATCGGGGTATTCCTTTAGACACTGAGTTAAAAAAACTTTACCTATACCTATATAACTTTCACAAGCCAGAGGATGTTTATTGAATTTCCTTATCAAACTTTGGTATGTATCAATACTTGCTTTGAATTCTTTAGTTGCAAATAACAATTGGGCTTTACCAAATAGTGCTTGTGTTGCAAGCTCGCTGTGTGGCATAGCTACAAGCACTTCTTCGTATATTTCCAAAGCCTCTTCTTTTGCCGGCAGCCATTTTGGCAAGACCTCAAGCCCAAGAATATGCTTTTTAGCTCCCTCTTTATAACTATCCGCTATTTTGAATTTGTAGGTTATTGCTTCTTCAAAATAAGTAGGCGCAGATTGATTCTTCAAGTATTCAGTAAACTTTGAATTTGATCTTTCTAGCTCACCAATATGAAAATATCCTATGCCTAAGTAATAATTTGAATCTGCAGAAAAAGGAGAATCAGGGAAATTACGCATTAAAATATTCGACTGGAGTATGACATCTTCCCATTTTCTATCATCAATAGCTTTCTTTAGCTTGCTAAAATGCTCCTGAGCTGAAAGCGTTGCGATTTCATGAGTAGGAATCAGCTTCCCATCTTTTATCGTATAAGCTGCATAAGCAGAAGAAAAAAATGTACAACAAAACAAAGAAACTGTAGTTAAAAATAGAGTTCTCATACTTCACCAGATTTTGAACTATAGAAGGTAGTACAACAGTAGAAAATATGTCAACTTATGTATCAACTCTTAGTTCTTTTATAGATTTTATTTTTTTTAATTTATCCTCAAGCACTTTAGAAATTTGAATACCCCAATTATCTTGTAT
>VGMB01000043.1 GCA_016866585.1 Chlamydiota bacterium | reverse complement strand
GCTTTTTTATTTTGTAAGTTTGGTAGAATTTGACTTTCTATAAGTTCTTTGCAGACTAGGGAAATAGCTTCACGTTTATATCTGCTTTCAGTGTAGTGTGGATTTGATTTAGATGCAAAAAAAGCTATTTGTCCAAACTGGGGGTGCGCTAGAGGACCTTCTACTATACGACCTCTTGCTATCCAAAGTTTTTCAAATATTTTATTCTGCAACTCTTCTGGGATTAGCTCTACTTGTGATTTTATTTCATGAAAAATCTTGTGTCGATCGCTTACTTCTGCTTGATCATAAAGGGTCACAAGTTCATTTATTCGGCTGAATATCATTATGTGACGCATGGGTTCTTCAAGAGATCTATTTTCTCCGACAATAGCTTGTTCGATTTTTTTAAGGTCTATTAAGGTTTCTGCATGATCAGAAGCATCTGGTGTTTCTTGCAAATCTATACTTGATTTTTGAGTAGAGCGCAATCTAGTTGTGGTTAGACCATCCTGCTTATAATCGGGTATATTTATACCATTATAAGAAATCTGCCCTGCTAAATTCAATGTATCGATAAAAGGATTGATCTTTCTTGGATCATCTAGAAAAGGGAGTATCTCGGTTTCAATGATCTTTTTGCAAGCAAAAGCAACAGCTTCATATTTAAACTTGCTCTCAGAGTGTCTTTTTTCTGAATCCTTGGCAAAAAAGGCTTTTCGTCCAAATTCGGGATCAGCCAAAGGACGTCCTCTCGCAATCCATAACCCTTCGAACATTCTATTACGGTTGCTCTCTGCAAGCTGTTCAACTTTAGATGTTATATCTTGGAGAGAAGTATGTTTATTTTCTATTGTTGCCTGTTCATTCAGTAGTACTAGGTTGTTTAATTCCGTAAATAGCATCAGCTGATTAAGAGGTCTCTCTAGGGATGGAGTTTGGCTTATTAGAGATTGCTTTACTTCTTCAAGAGTTCTTTTATGTTCATCAATAAATTTTGGTGCATCAGGGATGGTAAAGTTATTTAAATAAGCAGTTGAAGACAAGTTTTTAACATATATACCTCTTGATGGTGAAACCAGAGATTCGTCGATTGTCTCTATATGTTCTTCTATGGATAGAGATTCTTCTACTAAAGCATTAGATTTTTCTGTAAAAGAACTGTCTAATTTTTCAAAAAGGTCTTGGACAGATTGCTGGAGTTCAATTTCCTCAAGAATGCTTTTCATGTGTTGGGGCAAACAAATTGGAAGATCCATAGTTTTAAAGCAATCATTGAGTATGTGGATACTTTCCCTATAGGTTTGATTTCTTTTTAGCTCTGAGCCTTTAGACATAATAGAAGGTAAAAGCTTTTTCGAAACTATTTCAGCTGCTTGATAACGGATAGCTAATAGTTTTAAATCAACAGGGGAATCACGATTTGCATTGGTAATGTCTTTTATATTCAAAAAGGACATTTGTCCAAAGTCTAAATGAGCTATCATACGTTGATGTTCATCTTCATGCTCAAAAGTTGGCTTTCCCATTAAAATCCAAGTCAATCGATAAATATTATTGCAAATATCTTGGTTTTCTATGGAGTTCATTCTTTCAGTAAGATATATGGAATCGGGGTTATCTTCGGAATATTTAAATCTGGATAAATCAGAATACAAATTAGCTAATGCATTTAAGTTTTCCATCCCTTTAGTAAAATCGTTACCGGGAAAAAGCCCAGTTAGATTCGCTGTGCAGCGTCCGAGACCAGAGATACTGTGTGTATGGAAGGTCGAAGCCATAATAAACCTGCATTATAAAATCAATCTACTAATATTATAATTTTAAGTAGTATTAATAACAATATTTAAAAAATAATGTTTTTAATATTACTTTATTGTTTTTTGGGTTATTTTATTTATGCGGGCAGTTTTATTTGAAATTATTAGCATGTTTAAATAGTTCGGCGTTAGTTTTTTGTGGTTTTATAAGGGGAATCGACGTTTTTATATTTTTAAAAACCTGTTTCGACTATAAATCCGTTTTTTCCCTGAATTGGGAATGTCTTAATTAAGCTAAAGTATTCGTCCTTATGAGTTTATTGTTAGTGTTTTAAATACTCAACGGGCTTGATGGAAAGTAGACTGATTTATGCTAACTTGTTGATATTTAAGGTGCTGCGATTGCTGCTATTTTAAGCAACGGCTAGAAGGCCTTTTTTATTTTTTTAATAATCTTAAAGAATTTAGACCTACTAAAACCGTACCGCCCTCGTGCAGTAGTACGGCAGCCCAAAGTGGAACAAGTCCTAAGATAGCAGGAGAAGTGGCTAAGCAAATTACTCCAAGGGCTAGACACAAGTTTTGTTTTATGACAGAAAGCGTGCTGTGTGATTTATGGATCAGCCATTCGAGACAGGATAGGTCATCTTGCAAAAAAACCACATCAGATGCATCTATTGCCGTTGCGCTTCCAATTTTGCCCATCGAAATTCCTACAGTTGCCCTTAGCAGGGCTGGAGCATCGTTGATTCCGTCTCCAACCATAATTAATCCTTTTTCCTTTGATAGGTCTGCAACGATTTTAAGTTTATCTTCAGGCCTTAAATCAGAATAAATACTTTGGATTCCCACTTTTAGCCCAACAGATTTTGCATTTTCTTGATGGTCCCCAGTTAGCATAGAGGTATCAATATCAAATTTTTCAGCAAGGTACTTAATAGTAGAGACAGATTCCTGTTTTATTTCATCAGAAAAACATGCGTAAAATAACTCATCTCCAATAAGGATATAACTTATAACTTTACCTTCCGTAGGTTCAATTTCTTGGAATGAGCTTAATTTTTCTTTTACTGAATCAGAAAAATTTGAGGAGACGTAACCATAGTGCCCTATGAATACTTTTTCCATTTTTTCCTTGTATTGAGCTTTGGCTTGGACTCCAAATCCTGGAATAGATTTGAAATCCTCTATGAGAACTAATGGAGCATTCTGCTCCTTAGCGTAGTTTAAAAAAGCATCGGCTATTGGATGGATGACATGTTGTTCAACGCTTGCAGCTATAGAAAGGGCTGGAATTATTTCCCTTGATGGCGAAGTACTTGAAAATAGTGTACATTTTAACTTGCCAGTTGTAAGTGTTCCAGTTTTATCAAATGCCACAGCTCTGCATTTAGATATAGCATCTAATATAATTCCGCCTTTCAAAAGAATTCCCTTTCTCGCACAGCTACTTATAGAGCTAAGGTATGCCGTTGGTGTGGCTATCACAAGTGCGCAGGGAGAGGCTGCAATCAAAAATGTTAAAGATCGATATATTGAGCCTTCTGTCCCAAAATAGGCTAGGCTAGAGTCCATTAATGGTAAAATTAAGGCAAATATTACAGAAAGAAGTATGATCGCAATAGCGTATTTATCCCCGAATTTATCAATAAATCTTTGAAGTTGTGGCTTAGTTTCTTGCGCATGCGTTATTAATTGCATTATTCTTGTAAGGGTTGAGTCTGCGCTTACTCTAAGAACTTCTAAGGTTAGTGTGCCGTCAAGGTTTCTAGCTCCTGCTTGTACTTCATCTCCCGCTTTTTTTGAAATAGGGATGCTTTCTCCTGTTAGGTGGCTTAAATTGATGTAAGAGCTACCAGCTATTACTCTAGAATCTAAAGGGACGATTTCACCAGCTTTAACTAAGATAATTGTGCCAACCGTAATATCTTTCGTTGATTTTTCCCAAGTTTGCCCTGAATCATCTATTACGAAGGCTCTATTAGGGGATAGTTCATGTAGAGTAGATAAAGCTCCTTTAGTTTTTCGTGTAACAGTATTCTCCATTGCTGCAGAGACCTCAAACAAAACTAACAAAAGAGCTCCTTCAAAGCCACTACCTATTACAACTGACAAAAGAGCTGCTAGAGTCATCAAAACGTCTATATTTATTTCTAAATTTCTTATGTCTTCAATTGTGTCTATCAGAGCTGGTGTACCAACTAAAAAATATACAAAAACAAGTAGAGCATCAGAAATTGAGGGGGTAATATTCCGTATCGAAAAAGAGATTAATAATAAAAAGGCAGCAAGAATAGATGATTTTAGCGTTAAATTTTTACTCCAAGCTTTGGATGACTTGGTTAAGAAGGGGCTAATACTTTCTTCCTTACCAGAAGCGAAAAATTCATCGAAGATAAAAGGCTTATTCCCAACTATCATTATTAATCCTTTCTAATTAGATACAAAAATTTTGCTGATAACATAAATAACGGTTATTACCATCCCTATGCTGGCTATATTCCATACGAAACCAGAAATTTTTTTGTTTCTTTCTAGTTTAGCGGATGTATACGAAGCTAATCCAATTAATACTAAGCCTAAAAATGGAAAAATAAGGGGCGGGCATAAATAAAATGAAGCTACAAGTAGTATGCACGGTATTATGGCCCCAATAAATGATCCAAGAGCCTGTTTTAAGGGGTGTTCATGGATTTCTAAAGTTAGGCCAAGTTCTTCTTCAAGCATAATTTGTAAAAGCCTGTTATCATCTGACATAAGAGTATCAACAATTTCATCTAAAAGCTTACCTTTGAAGCCTTTATCTTCGTACATAGCTCTTAATTCTATTTTTTCCTGTTCTCTATTGTGATCTATTTCCCATCTTTCCTCTTCTATTAACCTATGAAGTCTCTCAAGCCTGCCCCAGCCTAGCATAGCACTCCTGGCTGGTTTCCATATTATCCATCCTAGAGAAAATAATATCATAAATTTAGAGATGGTATCCGCTTGAAATAGAGATAGGCTCAAAGCCCAGATCATGAGAAGTAAAGTCGTAGTGTCTTTCATGGAATCTGCAAAAGCTGCTATGTGACCTGGCATCTCCATGCCATGAACTTCGTAAGAAGCAATCAAGCCTTTAAGACGAGCTTCTTTTAAATGTTCTTTAGGACTTTTTCCTTCAAAATGCATGGGATTAGAGTCTTTCATTTTGCCTCGAACTTAAGAAATTTCATTTTTAATCAGATAGCTTAAAAAAATGCATAAATCCTCGTAGTCCTTTATACAAATAAGTTCTCGACAAGAGTGCATCGATAATTGGGGTACCCCGATGTCAACTGTGGATATGCCCATTTTATGAGCAGTGATGGGTCCAACAGTACTTCCACAATTCATGTCGGAGCGAACAACAAATTTTTGATGATTCATGTTAAGATCGTTGCACGCTTTTACAACAAATGCTGCACTAGATGAATTTGTGGCGTACTTGTGATCTGCATTGAATTTGATCGTGATTCCTTTACCTAGATGAGGCTTATGATTTGGCTCATATTTATTTTCATAATTAGGATTGTATGCATGAGCCATATCTATTGAGAGACATGTGGATTTTGATTTAATGATCCCTTTTTGCTCTTCGCTTAAATTGTAAAATGAATAAATTCTAGAGAGTACATCTTCTAAAAATGTGCTATATGCACCTTCAGTAGATTTAGAGCCAATTTCTTCATGATCCCAGCTAATACAGATTTGTAGAGTATATTTACTTGGATGTGGATTGTTCCCTAAAGCTACAATAGATGCGTGAGAGCTAACGAGATTGTCTATCCTGTAGGATGATATAAATTCATTGTTTATACCAAGATATCTTGAGTGTTCTACTGGTACAAGAAATAGGTCATAGGAAAGAAGTGTCTGAAATGATAGATATCTGCGCAACAGAGACTCTAAACATTTTTCTGTTGTTAGCCCTAATATAGCTTTTAAATGATCTTGTTTATTAAGTACCGGTCCTTTGTCATTGCTTTCCCTGTCCATATGTATGGCAAGCTGAGGTATACATAGTATGCAGTCATCCGCAAAAATCAACTTTTCTTCTATATTACCATCTTTTGTAGAGACCATGACTTTCCCGGCTATAGCTAAGTCTCTATTTAACCAAGAGGTAATCAACGGTCCTCCATATACTTCAGCAGAGAGTAGAGAAAGACCTTCTTTTATAGTTTCAGGATTCGGTTTTAATTTGAATCCTGGACTATCGGTATGTGATGCCATTATCAAGCTTTTATCGATCTCTTGAGAAGGAAGGCAAAAGGATAAAAAGGCTCCATTTCTAGATACGAAGTACTTCTTACCCTTTTCTAAGTGCCAAGGTTCTGATTCTTTTAGTGGAATAAAGTCGTGTAGCGCTAGTCGATTACCCATCTCTTTTACAGCATGCCATGATGTAGGTGAGTGGTCTAAAAAATTTTTCAAATCTTCTATCGCAAGTGACATTTTATATCCTCATTTTTAAGAAACAGGCCTTAGTATATTTATTCCGTTCATGTACTTATGAAGTACTTCAGGGAGGATTACTGATCCATCTTCCTGTTGATTATTTTCTAACAGAGATACCATTAAACGGGAAGTTGCAAGTCCTGATCCGTTCAAAGTATGTATAAGTTCAGGCTTGTCTTCTTTTTTTCTGTACCTGATTTGGGATCTTCTAGATTGGAAGTCTGTGCAGTTAGATACTGATGAAACTTCATAGTAGCGATTTTGTCCAGGAAGCCATGCTTCAACATCAACTGTTTTTGCTGCTGCAAAAGACATATCTCCCGTTACAAGGAGCATGCTTCTATAGTGTAGTCCTAGTCCGTGGAGTATTGATTCTGCTGATGCCTGCATTTGTTGGAAAATTTCTTCGCTTTGTTCTGGGGTTGTAAAGCAAAACATCTCTACTTTATTGAATTGATGAACTCGTATTAAGCCTCTTTCTTGAGATCCTGCTGCACCTGCCTCCCGTCTAAAGCATGGAGTATATGAACAGTATTTTTTTGGAAGTTCTTCTTCTTTAAAGATCTCATCCTTGTGTAGACCATTAAGTGCTACTTCTGAAGTGGGTATCATAAAAAGTTCATAGTCTTCATCGTGAATTTTAAAGAGTTGCTTTTCAAACTTGGGTAGTTGTCCGGATCCGTACATTATTTCTGGTCGTACTAAGTGAGGAACCATCCACATTTCAAAGCCATTTGATATGTGAGTGTCTAACATATAGTTAATTAAAGCCCATTCTAATCGGGCTCCTAGTCCTTTATATGAAGGCCAACCGCTACCAGAAACTTTTGCTGCTCTTTGAAAATCAAAAAGATGTAGCCTCTCATTTAGCTCGACGTGGTTTTTAGGTGCGAATGAAAAATCTCTTTTTGTTCCAAATGTTTTGATACATACGTTGTCTTTTGGATCTAATGATACCTTAATTCCATCCATAGGAATATTGGGTATTGATGCTAGCCTAAAATTAAGTTCTTTTTCTAAGTCAACAAGTTCATGGTCTAAAATCCCAATTTTATCTCCAAGTCCAGAAACTTCTTGCATCAGCTCTGTCGTGTCTTCTTTATTCCTCTTTTTTTCGCCTATTTCTTTTGAAACAGAATTTCTAGTAGCTTTTAACTCTTCGGCGGTCGTCTTGATTACTCTGATTCTTTCATCAAGAGCGACAATAGGAGAAAGGTTGATTTCGGGATCTTTGGTTTTCAGTTGCGCTTCTACAGCATCTTTGTCTTTGCGGACAAGTCTTATATCTAACATTAGAATCTCCGTTATTCAGGAAGTATAAATCGAGTGAATATTCCCTCGGCTAAAGTAGAAAGTCCTTGTTGTTTTCAAAGACTTCGCTTCTAGCCACACCTAATTTGTGTCGAGGGCTTTTAGGGATTGGATACCCAAGCTATCTATTCAGAAAGCCATGTCTTAAGGTTTTGGGGTAACTTGTCGTAAGCCTGCCCGATAGTGAATCTAAAGTAACAAAATGGAAAAATTAAAAACAAGATGTGCGATTCATTGAAGCTCTTAAATGATGGAGTTTTCTGGTTTTCTTAAAACAAATGAAGCTCTTTTCATAATACGTAAAAATGTTGAATTTATAATTAATGAATTAATTTGTTGTTTTTTTAAGTTTGAAATTAATCTTATTTTGAAAAATTCGTTATCTAAATACGGATTTGCACGTATTGCGTTTTTTTCAGACCAAGCGATATACTTATCTCTTAATTATCAAAATAAAGGCATATGGGATTATTACCGGTTTTATTTACAGTCTTTATTGATAGCTTGGGCTTCGGTTTAATCATGCCTCTTTTGGGCCCGTTGCTTCTGGGATCAAATTCATTTGTAGATGGTTCATTTTCAATAGAATCCAGGGGATGGCTCTATAGCCTATTGATTGCTTCTTACTGCTTAGGTCAGTTTTTTGGGAGTCCTATTTTAGGAACGATCTCTGACAGGTTAGGAAGAAAAAAAATTCTTTCTTTAACAATTGTATTAGGATTTTTAAGTTATTTAGCAGGTCTTATCAGTGTTATTAATTTTAGCATTATAGGTTTGTTTATCTCTCGGTTGCTTTCGGGAGTCGCTTCTGGTAATTATGCCATCGCTCAGTCATTCGTAGCTAATGCATCTCAACCTAAAGACCGTGCAAAAACGTTTGGGCTTTTAGGAATGTCTTGGGGCGTGGGGTTTGTTGTGGGACCTTTTATTGGGGGAAGGTTTGCATTAAATTCTTTTTTAGGAGCTTGGACTGGGCCTTTTGTTATAGCTGCTGTGTTATGTCTGGTTAATTTTTTACTTGTTTTGATTTTTTTAAAGGACACAGCGACTTCACAAAGAAAAAATGAAATTTCATTTACAACAGGTTTTTTACATTTAAAAAAGGCTTTTAATCACCCTAAGTTAAAGGTGCTCTTCTATGTAATGTTTGTTTTTTGCTTTGGATGGGGTTTCTTCACGGAATTTAGCCCGGTATTTTTAATACAGAAGCTTTCTTTTTCTGTGGAAGATATTGCTGATTTTTTTGCTTATGTAGGTTTTTGGATAGCTTTGAGCCAGGGTTGTTTGATTCGGCCTTTGTTAAAAAAATTTTCGTCCCAGTTTCTTCTTGCTTTAGGATTAATTGTTTTTTCAATTTTACTAACACTTACTTGCTTTGTAAAAAACTCTTTGCAACTTTTTATTTTAGTTCCCTTTTTTGCTTTTTTCGAATCTCTCGTATATCCTTCAGCGGCTTCTATAATTTCTAATCTGACACCTGAAGATAGTCAGGGGGAGATCTTAGGTATATATAATTCGGTACAGTGGGCTGCTATAGGTCTTACTCCTTTCTTCTCAGGTTCTTTTGTTGTTATTTACCCTTTTTTGACGCCTATTATATCTTCAATATGTATGTTATTGGGTTTTAGTATACTGGTTTGGTTTTGGATAAAAAATAGAGGAAATTTTTTGAATGAAACTTATTATTAGACAAAGAATTTATTTGCCCTTGAAGTGGCAGTTTTAATATGGTAATCTATAGTCACTGTTTTGTAAGGAAAATCTATGAATAAGTCGTATCCGCAAGCGCAAAATCCATTGCTTCTTCGATTCCATCGGTTGATGGACGCTTTTGCAAAATCTGATGATGAGCGTGATTTCTATCTTGATAAAGTTGAAGGGTTTATAGTTTTTGTCGATTTGGATAAAGGAATCAAAGAACTGGAAGATCTAGAAAAAGAACTTACTGAAAATGCACCTCGCTATTGTTTGTTACCTAAAATGACTTTTTACGAAACTAAGAAGTTTATGGAAGGTTTTGTAAATGAAAAAGTTTACGATATTGATACTAAAGAAAAACTTTTAGATGTTATTCAATCTAAAGAAGCCCGTGAAAATTTTCTTGAGTTTATCTATGACCATCTTACTGAATTAGAAAAATGGCAACAGTACTATCAGGAAAGGTCTAGAATTAGAATTATTGAGTGGTTAAGAAATCAATCTATTCAGTTTGTATTTGAAGAAGATTTAGATATCACAAAAAATATAATGGAAAAAATTAAGCGTCATCTTTTTGATGTCAAAGTATCAAAAGATGTTGCTGGAGCAAGAGAAGCTCTACTTGCTAAAGCTAAGACATATTATTCGAATGAAGCCCTTAATCCGAGACCAAAGCGTGGTCGTCCTCCTAAGCAAGTTGTAAAAGTGGAGATAGAACCTCAAGTTACTGTCGATATGTACACCACTGTTCCGCAACCTTTAATGCAGTTTCTT